>NZ_LFCV01000055.1 GCF_001037465.1 Xenorhabdus khoisanae | reverse complement strand
ATATAAAGCCATTATGATTCCTCCACAGATTCCTCCTCAAAAACTTTCTATCGGTGAAACTATTGGATTTTCTTCTTCAACTCCCACCACAGCTTTTACTCCCACTCGTTTTACAAAAAGTATTAATTATCTAAAAGTGTTAAGTATCTAAAAGTGTTAATTATCTATAAAGTAAGTTTTAAAACAAAAACAGAAATACTGACAGCGAAAAGTGTTTTCTATCGTTCAGAGAGCATTATGCAAAGAATGGCAGGATTTAATTCTTTGATTCTGGCCAAAAAAGTCAGATGTATTATTCCCACAATAGGTAACTATAATTCCAATTCAATGTTGCCTTATATTGATTATAACGTTATTAAAAATTAAAAAAGACCCAGAAATCATTATTGGTTATTCTGATATTACCGCTTTATTTCTTGGAATATATAGTAAAACAGATGTTGTCACTTTTTATGGCCCAACGTTGGGAAGAGCAAGTTGAACGCGCTTTTGCCCATCTTCTGTTATGTGGGACCTTTAATAAAACTTCAGCAATTACTCCTGGAAAACACGGGCAATTTAATGTTCGGCGAACAGGTAGAAATTCCCTGAATATTCTTAAAGAAGTCCTAAATAATAGGGAAGTGCCCATTTTGGCAGATTTTGATAGTTGCCATACACCCGATGTTCACCATACCTCTCGGTGTCGATAATGTCATCGGCTCCGAATCTGTTTTTCTACCAGAACTTTGGTGTGCAAATTAACTTAACCAGACCTCTGGTTAACTTTATTTTTAATTCTTTGAGGAAACTATATGCGATCGGCAGGAATTCAAGCGATAGCTGTGTATTTACCTGATGGAGTACGCACAAACAATTGGTGGGGTGAAGAAACTCCGTCATCGCAAAAGAGCGAGCCATCAGAAATGGCATCGGCGTCAACAAGTTCGCAAAAGCACCGGAAAATTAATCACTATGATGCGGCTATGGATCGTTATTTGGACGATCCCTTTTTTGGTAGCATCGAGCGCCGGGTTGTGACCAATAGTGAGGGAAGTGTAGAACTCGGAGTTGAAGCGGGGCGCCGTGTATTGGATGCAGCAGGTATTTCACCAACTGAGGTAGATTGCCTAATTGCAGTGTCAATGTTCCCTGATCGCATCGGATCGGGTGACGCAGGATATCTTGCACAGGCACTGGGAACGGGTGGTGGCGCATTCAACGTAGAAGCAACCTGTGGCGGATCTATGTCAGGGTTGTTGACAGCGTGCGCCTTGGTGCAGGCAGGTCTGAAAGAACGGGTTCTGGTTGTCACAACATCCAGATTATCACGTGCGATCGAAGCCGACGATGTCACTCTGCGCCTGTGCGGGGATGCTTCAGCGGCTTTCTTAGTTGGTCCAGTTGAAGACGGATTTGGTTTATTGGGTGCAGAGTCTTTACACACTGGCGAAACCTGCGGGACTTGGCTGCTGGACGCGGTCGAGGATACTTCGGGAACGGCACCTGCTGGGCAGAAGATCCGTTTACGCGTAGATCCTTCCATCTCCCACGTACTACGTGCTACAGCTGAGCCATATCTCCTACGTACCGCTAAAGGCGCTCTGAAGAAAGCCGGGCTTGAATTGAAGGATATTGATTTTGTCGTAGTAAACACGCCGACGGCTTGGCATGCTGAGTTCTCTGCTAATGCGTTAGGTATCGAACCTGACCGGGTCGTGAATACTTTCCCGCAGGTCGCCAATATTGGGCCAGTATTAATGCCATTCAACGCCTATACTGCAGCGGCTGATGGTCGCATTAAACCAGGAGATACAGTGTTGCTGTACGGATTCGGCGGTCAAGCTGAGGCCTCCGCAGCCGTATTCCGCTGGCCACACGTCGTCTTGGCTCTTCCTCCAAAAGAAGCTTCAGTCGTCAATCCAACAACCCCACAGTGAACATTAATAACCCATTACCATTAGAGGAAATCCTATGTCTTTGATGAAAATCCGTGCTTTTGTTATCAACGAAATTTTGAAAGGAAATGACTCAGAAGTTTCTGACGACCTGAATCTGGGAGAGTCAGGAGCCCTTTCATCCTTAGCGACTATGCGTCTGGTTTCGTTTGTGGAAGATGAATTCGACATCATTGTCGGTGTCAGTGATCCGAGGACGCGCTTCACTACTATTCGCGAAATCGCGCGTTATGTGGATGAGAAGTTGTCAGAGGGTAAAGAATGACAACCGAAATTGTATTGCCAGAACAGATCGAGCCTTTGGCAGACTTAGCGAAATATTTAGACGATACCACTGCACGATATCCCGATGCTCATGCAGTCGTTGATTCTGACGATTCGGCAATGAGTTACGAAGAACTTTCGGCCGCAGCGGATAGAATTGCAGCTTTTCTCCATCAGAAGGGAGTTGTCGTAGGTGATCGTGTAGGACTTTTCATGCACAAGAGCTCCCTGACTCTAGCGGCCATTTTTGGCGTGCTTCGTCTGGGCGCAGCATACGTGCCCGCTGACGTGGGCAGCTCAGGTTCGCGTGCTTCGACCATCTTCGGCGATTGCGATGTTCGAATCATCTTTACCGATCCCGAATCAGTGTCATCTCTGACACAAGCCGCACCCCAGCTTGAATCTCGCGTGGTTGTGATACAGCCACGTAATGAGAAAATGAGTGACACGCGTAATGAGTGGCAAATGCTGGATATACTGCATGGTGAGAAACACGACTACCCGCGCAGCTTGCCGGATGCAGATAGGCTCGCATATATCCTGTACACTTCCGGTTCTTCCGGAATCCCGAAAGGGGTCGCGATAAGCCACCGCAACGCAGTTAGCTTCGTCGAATGGGCCTCAGCCTTCTTTAATGTGACGGCAGAAGATCAAGTCTCCAGCCACGCGCCATTTCACTTCGACTTGTCAATCTTTGACATCTATGTTTCTGTGAAGAACGGCGCATGTGTTCACCTAATTGACACCGATCTTGCTGCGAGTCCACGGCATCTCGCCACATTCATATCCAAGCGAGAGATTACTATCTGGTACTCAGCCCCTGCAATCTTAGGTATGCTGGCTGAGCAACACAAGAAAGGAAACTCTGCTCATAACCGACTACGCCTCGTGTTATTCGCGGGGGAAGTTTTCCCTATCACGAAATTGAGCAAGTTGCTGCAATTGTGGCCTGAACCTGCTTACTACAACCTGTATGGCCCCACAGAAACCAACGTGTGCACTGTCTATCAAGTGCCTAAATTCCTACCGCCAGACCGTACCGAACCATTGTCGATAGGTCATCCCTGTGATCACTGCGAGACTATCGTTGTCGATGAGCATCTACAACCGGTACCAGAGGGTAAACCTGGTCTGTTGTGCGTCTCAGGACCTTCCGTCATTTCCAATTATTGGAATGATGCCGAAAAAACAGCCCAGAAGGTCTTCTACCTCAACAACAAACGTTGGTACAACACCGGAGATATGGTTCGCACTTCGCCTGAAGGCTACATTTTTATGGGGCGGCTTGATCGAATGATCAAACGTCATGGATACCGGATAGAACTGGACGAGATCGAGTCATGCCTGATGGCTCATCCTGAACTTACCGGCTGTGCGGTAGTCAGTTCTAAGACAGACGAGAATACCACCATCACAGCATTTCTCGTACAACACGATTCACTGATCTCCCCAATGGATCTAAGTAGGTTCTGTTACGAACGACTTGCACAGTACATGGTGCCTGACCATTTCAGATACCTACCGAATCTTCCCCGTACTTCAACAGGTAAGATCAATTATCAACTTCTGGAGCACCTTTCCGATGTCAAACCGAATTGATGAACACCGGATATCATTGCGTGATAATGCCGTGCGTTTTGCCCGCGACCAGCTAAGCATGGATATAGCAGCCTCCGACCGAGCCGGTACTTTCCATCGGGACGGCTGGCAAAAATGCGCAGAATTCGGACTGATCAGCATGGCCATACCCAAAGACCGAGGTGGAGCCGGAGCACCATTATCCGATCTCCTCACGGTCATGGAAGGACTGGGGTATGGTTGCGAGGATCTGGGACTGCTGTTTTCACTCAACGCCCACCTGTGGACCGTTGCCATGCCGCTGGCCATCCACGGCACACCAGAACAACGTTTACGTTTTCTACCCGGCCTGATGGACGGCTCGTTGATCGGTGCTAATGGCTCGACAGAAGAAGAAGCAGGATCGGACGTGTTCTCTATGCGTACCCACGCAGTGCGAGACGGCGACAGCTATATCCTCAACGGCTCGAAAACTTATATCACGAACGCCCCAATTGCTGATCTTTGTGTTATTTACGCCACAGTCGATCCCACTCTTGGCCCACTTGGTATAACGGCTTTCCTTGTTGAAACAACGAACCCGGGTATAGAGTTAAGTTCACCTCTGGAAAAGATGGGAATGCGCACAGCACAGATGGGACGGATAACGCTCAAAGACTGCCGTGTTCCGGCCGATGCGATACTGGGCAGAGAAGGACGAGGCGTTAAAGTTTTCGAAAGCGCCATGGAACACGAACGTGGATGCATTCTTGCCACCACTTTAGGAGCGATGAGCCGCAGCCTTGAGGCATGTATCACTCACGCACGTAAACGCCGCCAGTTCGGTCAACCTATTGGGAAGAATCAGGCTATATCTCATCGTATCGCTGACATGAAAGTCAATCTGGATGCCGCCCGTGAACTCGTCTATCGAGTAGGGCGACTAAAGGACGCAGGCAAAGACGCCATGATGGAAGCAGCCTGTGCGAAACTGTTCGTTTCTGAGACATACACGAAGTTCTCGCTGGATGCACTGCGGATTTACGGAGCACAAGGCTATCTAGCCGATAGCCCTACGGAGAGAGAACTGCGCAACTCCATCGCATCAGTCATTTATTCGGGCACATCCGATATTCAACGCAATATCATCGCCAGTGAACTCGGATTATGAATTGGTACGGCACGGGATAGTAAGTAAGCTAAGAGAGTAATAAATTCAGCTTTTTTGTTTGAAAATAGCAAGATCAGAATCACATAAATTCAAGCTCGGCTTTTTCAGTTGGAACATATAGGCAATTAATCCATATATCACTTCCCGCAAAAAGCCGAGCACACAGCAAAAATTGTTCATCTCCCTGAACCCGCCATATACTCCCTTGGCGGTCTTCCCATCGTTTTACGGAAAAACGTCACAAATGCACTATCATTGGCAAAACCGAGCTCCTGTGCAACATAAGACAAGGGTTTGTCCTGCGCCAGTAACTCTATCGCCTTTACCAACCGCCACTGTTGCCGCCATTGTTGGTAATTCATTCCGGTTTCACGATGAAAAATCCGGGTAATCGTTTTCTCACTGGCACCAATATAAGTCGTAAGGGTGTGTAATGGCGGCGGCAATTGTTCAAGTGATAAACGCGCTAAACGCCGATCAAAAGGCAGAGGCAACAAAGTGGGTTCCCTGCGAGCTTCACGAATTTCATCAAAAAATACCATCAATAAATTCGCCCCCTTACCTTGATACCAAGCTGAATCAAAAGAAGATATCGCGATCCGTTCCAAGATCGCCTGTAATAATGGTGTGGCTTCCAATACTTCACTGTGTGTTGGAATTAAGTGTGTTGAAATTAATTCTGTCTCAGAAGTATTGAGATAAATAGAACGATACCCTACCGAACCACGCATTTCTGCCCGATGCTGTGTCTTAGGCGGGATCCAGGCCACTCTGGTTGGCGGTAAAATAGAGATCTGATGTGCCAGTGTGATCTTGATACAACCTTGCCGGGTAAACAATAACTGCCCCATATCATGCTGATGGAAGCCAGAATCGTGTTGTCCCATCTCTGCCGCAATCCCTATCACTGGCACATTCAAATTTTCATTCAAACTATCCGGATCAAAATAATCACTTTGTCGCAGCCACGCCATATTAACGCCTACCAATCCAATGTCCGATTATATAAATAAATTGTCTTTATTATCATAAATGGACATCAATCGGAATGGTAACCTTGCAAGCCATCGCTCACTTATACCCGATGGATTTCAAGATAACGGGTACTCTATTCGTTAATAGAAGAAAAATAGTAGAAGAAAAAATCATGCACACCAAACCGTCGCTTTGGCTCGCTATCGCATTGATGATGTTTCCGCAGATCATCGAAACTATCTATAGCCCTGCATTAACCAATATTGCCAATGGATTTTCTGTCAGTTCAGAACAGGCAGCCCAGACTCTATCACTCTATTTTTTTGCTTTTGCGCTCGGCGTCGTGGTATGGGGACGTATGTGTGATGTGATTGGCAGACGCCCGACTATTATTGCTGGCTTATCACTTTATGGATTCGCGTCCTTGTTAGCATTGTTGACTCAACAATTCTGGCTATTACTTGTTGCCAGAATGTTGTCCGCTTTCGGGGCAGCGGTTGGTTCTGTCGGTACACAAACCATCATGCGGGATACTTACCGTGGTGAAGAACTGGCCCGTGTTTTTTCCATCATGGGAATTGCCTTAGCAGCCAGCCCCGCTATTGGCATGGTTAGCGGCTCAACATTGAACTATTTTGCTGGTTATAAAGCGGTATTTGCCGGACTCGCTATTCTGGCCGCTATTTTAACCTGTTGGGCGTTTCTTCAATTGCCAGAAACGCTTCCCGCCAAAGTGACAAAAGTCGCTTTATCCGGCACTGCAATCATGATGCTCAAAAATATTGCGATTTGGAGAAATGCGTTTCTGATCGCATTTTTCAATATTTGCCTGTTCAGCTATTACCAATTAGCGCCATTCCGCTTCGAACAATTCGGATTATCACAAGAAATATTTGGTTACACTGGTCTGTTACTGGCTTTCGGTGTCGGGTTCGGTTCGCTATTAAACAAATTTCTCTTAAAAAAGCAGTGGAGATCAGCCAAATTAATTACCCTTGCCTCATGGATTACTTTATTAAGTGGAATTGGCGTATATCTGCTCGAAAATAGCTGGTTATTTATTTTGCCTATGTTGGGAATAGTTATCGCTTATGGGCTTGCTATCCCGAATATTCTGGCTTCGGCATTAAACAACTACACAGATCGGTTGGGTACGGCGGGTGCTTTACTGGGGCTGTTTTATTACTTTCTGCTCGGTCTTGGTTTAGCCGTGGCAGGTTGGAGCCAAGCATTGGGAAGCACACTGATTTGTTGTGGGGTAGCGACAATTCTTTTAGCGCGTTCTTCCCGATAACGCATCAGTCTAAAAAGCCTCCAACTCCCTGAAAGAAGATTGGAGGCCATGCTAATGTAGCAAAACATCAAGCTGGGTTCGGAATATCAATAAAGGTTACATCCAATCCATGATAGTTTGCCAGCCACTCACCGAGTGCTTTGATACCATAGCGCTCTGTTGCATGATGTCCGGCAGCAAAGAAATGCAGCCCCATCTCACGGGCAACATGGATTGTTTTTTCTGATACTTCTCCTGTTACAAAAGCATCAACACCAAACTCGGCGGCCTGTTCAATAAAGCCCTGACCGCCACCAGTGCACCATGCCAGTGTGCGGATTTCTGCTGGCGCATTATCTCCACAATGCAGTACCTCGCGCTCCAACCCTTTCTCGAGACGTTCAGTCAATTCTGCGGGTGTAATGGGTTGGTCAAAAGCGCCATGAGGAAGTAAAGAATCGATATTGCCGATGATTTTCACTCCCATCTGACGTGCCAACTGAACGTTATTACCCAATGCAGGATGAGCATCAAGCGGGAGATGATAGCCATACAGGTTGATGTCATTGCAGAGCAACGTTTGCAAACGGCGACGTTTCATGCCACGGATAACGGGAGACTCATTCTTCCAAAAATACCCATGATGAACGATGACAGCATCTGCTTCCAAACGAACAGCTTCGTCCAACAATGCCTGACAGGCTGTCACGCCGGTAACTATCCGCTGAACATGAGAGCGTCCTTCCACCTGTAATCCATTGGGGGCATAGTCTTGAAATTCACGGATATTTAATTCTGTATTGAGCACATATTCCAATTCAACATTGTTCATCACATTCCCCCTTTTATTCAGACTTTTCACTATAAAATACATACCTGCCATGAATTAAGTCAATTCACTCGCCAAATTGCCTGTCACTTTTACCTTTCAAACGGCAATTCGCAATCTATTAGATGCTCGTTTTAATAGTGTATAAAAACAAAACAGTGTATAAAAACAAAACACCTTGCCAGAATAAACTGACAAGGTGTCAAAATACATATTTAATACTTTATATTCAAAGGCAAGAACACCAAGAATGGAAACCTGAGAGACGGAAAAATGTGCTTAAACCCCGTCATAATGCCATCTTAGCGATTTCGGTTACCTGCGGCCATTTCTAAACATTCCAACCATACTGGCTTATCGCTGGTTTTTACCCATACTTTATGCAAATAGCTATAAAAACGGGCTCGATCTCGGCGAAACAGCATGACAGGAAGCGCAATGACGCCCAGTGATATAGCGCCAATACGCCGCAAGAGAACCTGATGCCAAGAGTATGTACGATAAATAGACATTGGAACCCTCCTCATGGGCTGAACCTGTAAGACGTATAAAATTTTACCTGATAAAATGAAAACTTACTACTCATCAGACCACTTTTTTAGTGCTGAAAATCACTTTTTTCTCTGATGGCGTAATTTAATTACAGAACTCATACCTAAACAGAAATAAAACCAACAAATTGAAAACAAAAAATTAACCAGTCAGAGTTTGCTACACTTGCTTTAATAACGTCTTATCAACTTATCCCGTTTGTCATTTATACTTTTTTTATACTTTCAGGATCTCTTTTAACAACTTCTTTATATGGTCATTTATATGCTGTAACTGGCTAATTATTAAAGAAATAGATAAGGAGATATGCCATGAATACATTCCTCATTATTGGAATTTTTCTGGTAATTCTATTATTGAGCTACCTGATTTATGCGTTGTTAAATGCGGAGGATTTCTAAATGGCAGCATCCGCTTTTCTATTGATTGCCAGTTTTTTGCTCACTCTGTTTTTATTGAGCAAACCTCTCGGCAATCTCATTGCCAGTCTAGTCGAAGGAACATTCCCCCGCTGGCTCACGAAAACAGAAATGGGCCTGTGGCGCTGCTGTGGCCTGCAAAAGCCCGGCAGCGACATTAAAGAAATGAACTGGTGGCAATACGCCCTTACCATTCTCACATTCAATATCGCCGGATTACTTTTATTATTTGTCCTACTGATAAATCAGGAATATCTGCCACTAAATCCACAACATCTTGCTGGCCTGAAATGGGATCTGGCACTTAATACAGCGATCAGTTTTATCACCAATACCAATTGGCAGGCTTATAGCGGAGAAAATACTCTCAGCTATCTGAGCCAAATGGCTGGCTTAACTGTGCAGAACTTCCTCTCGGCAGCCACAGGAATCTCAGTGGCTTTCACCTTAATACGGGCATTTTCCCGTCAAGGTATTCACACATTAGGAAATGCATGGATCGATATAACACGCATCACTTTATACCTCTTGCTTCCACTCGCTATTATCATTGCCTTATTCTTTGTCAGTCAGGGGGTTCTCCAAAATTTTTCCTCCTATGTGCTCATCCACCCCCTTGAAGGCCAGCAACAATTACTCCCTATGGGACCTGTTGCATCTCAAGAAGCGATAAAACTTTTGGGAACGAATGGCGGTGGTTTTTTTGGCGCGAACTCAGCCCATCCGTTTGAAAACCCAACCGCGTTGAGTAATTTTGTACAAATTCTGGCTATTTTTTTGATCCCCTGTGCCCTGTGTTTCGCATTTGGCCTGGTCGTTGGAGATAACCGCCAAGGATACGCCTTACTCTGGACAATGAGCATTGTCTTCATTGTGGCCGTGAGCGTTGTAATGTATGCCGAAGTTGCGGGAAATCCCCACCTTATACAGCCCAACATCAGTAGCCACTTTAATATGGAAGGCAAAGAAACCCGTTTTGGTATTTTGGCTTCTGCTATTTATAGCGTTGTTACCACAGCGGCTTCCTGTGGTGCCGTAAATTCAATGCTTGATTCCTTCACTGCGCTGGGCGGAATGGTTCCACTTTGGTTGATGCAAATCGGCGAAGTGATATTCGGCGGCGTAGGCTCCGGCCTTTATGGCATGTTACTGTTCGTTCTGCTCGCGGTATTTATCGCGGGTTTGATGATTGGCCGCGCACCAGAATATTTAGGCAAAAAAATCGATGTTTACGATATGAAAATGGTCGCATTAGCGATTTTAGTCACCCCTTCCCTTGTTTTGTTGGGAACGACTCTGGCAATTTCAACCGACGCGGGACGCAGCGGGATTGCAAACCCCGGCGCTCACGGCTTTACTGAAATACTTTACGCTCTCTCATCCGCAGCCAATAACAATGGTAGTGCCTTTGCTGGCCTGCATGCCAACAACATCTTTTATAACCTGCTATTGGGAACAGTCATGTTTCTGGGACGCTTTGGTGTCATTCTGCCTGTTCTGGCTATCGCAGGCTCCATGATCCGCAAAAAACGCCAACCTATCAGCAGCGGCACTCTACCAACCCACGGTTCTCTCTTCATCGGATTATTAATTCTGGTCATTCTGCTGATTGGCGCACTCACGTTTATTCCTGCTCTGGCTCTTGGCCCTATCGCAGAACATTTACAACTTTGGCAGTAAAGTGTGAGGTAACTCATGAAAAACAAACAACAAGTCTTATTTGAACCCACTTTAATTCGCCATGCCTTCATTGATTCATTTAAAAAATGCCATCCAGACCATCAATGGCATAACCCCGTCATGTTCGTTGTCTATCTGGGAAGTTGCCTGACCACAGCCTTATGGTTCAGCCTATTAATAGGGCAATTAACAGGAAGCGTGACATTCACCAGTAACTTGTTATTCACCAATAATTTATTATTCATCAATAACTTAATATTTACTGGTGCGATTGCACTCTGGTTATGGTTTACCGTGCTATTTGCTAACTTTGCAGAAGCACTGGCTGAAGGGCGTAGCAAAGCTCAGGCATCCAGCTTAAAAGGTGTAAAAAGAACCAGTTGGGCGACGAAACTGGCATCACCCAGCCGTGAGGCCACAAAGGAAAAAGTCATTTCTGACACTTTGCGCAAAGGAGACATAGTGCTGGTAGAGGCTGGAGAAATTATTCCCTGTGATGGCGAAGTCCTTGAAGGAGGCGCTTCTGTTGATGAAAGTGCCATTACAGGAGAATCAGCTCCGGTCATTCGCGAATCAGGAGGAGATTTCTCTTCTGTTACTGGTGGCACACGGGTTTTATCAGATTGGTTAATCATTGAATGTACCGTCAATCCGGGAGAGACTTTTCTGGACAGAATGATCTCAATGGTTGAAGGAGCCAAACGACGCAAAACGCCCAATGAAATTGCCCTCACTATTTTACTCACTGCATTAACCATTATTTTCCTACTGGTTTGTATTAGTCTTCTGCCTTTTTCTTTGTTCAGTGTACACGTTAATCAATCGGGTACTCCGATTACCCTCACCGTATTAATAGCACTACTGGTTTGTCTGATCCCCACCACCATTGGCGGATTACTTTCAGCCATTGGTGTTGCCGGAATGAGCCGTATGTTAGAAGCCAATGTCATTGCCACAAGTGGGCGGGCCATTGAAGCGGCGGGTGATGTAGATGTTCTGCTATTGGATAAAACCGGCACGATTACATTAGGTAATCGTCAGGCATCTCAATTTTTACCCGCGCCCGGCGTAACGGAACAGCAATTGGCCGATGCCGCCCAACTTTCTTCTCTTGCGGATGAGACACCGGAAGGACGTAGCATCGTGATTCTGGCAAAGCAACGTTTCAATATGCGTGAGCGCGATCTCCGGACGTTAAATGCCACATTTGTTCCTTTCTCTGCAATGACACGCATGAGCGGCGTCAACATTGGAGATCGCATGATACGCAAAGGCGCAGTCGATGCTATTCGTCGCTACATTGAAGCCAACCACAGCCATTTTCCTAACGTTATTGATCAGTTGGTACAGCAAGTTGCCCACAAAGGAGAAACACCACTGGTTGTTGCTGAGAATCAACAAGTCTTGGGCGTAGTTGCCTTAAAAGATATTGTTAAAGGTGGGATCAAAGAACGTTTCAGTGAAATGCGCAAAATGGGGATCAAGACCGTGATGATTACGGGGGATAACCATCTGACTGCCGCAGCCATTGCAGCCGAAGCAGGCGTTGATGATTTTCTGGCAGAGGCCACTCCCGAAGCAAAATTGGCCCTGATTCGCCAATATCAGTCTGAAGGACGTCTGGTCGCCATGACAGGTGATGGTACAAATGATGCACCGGCGCTGGCACAAGCGGATGTTGCGGTTGCGATGAATTCGGGAACACAAGCAGCAAAAGAGGCAGGCAATATGGTGGACTTGGATTCCAACCCGACCAAGCTGATTGAAGTTGTGCATATTGGCAAACAGATGCTGATGACTCGCGGCTCCCTGACAACGTTCAGCATTGCCAATGATATCGCCAAATATTTCGCTATCATTCCTGCTGCCTTTGCAGTCACCTATCCACAGCTTAATGCCCTGAACATCATGCACCTTCACTCGCCAGAATCTGCGGTGCTGTCTGCTGTCATTTTCAATGCAATAATCATTATATTTTTGCTTCCATTGGCCTTAAAAGGCGTCAATTACCGGCCAATGAACGCACTGTCACTCTTACGCCGAAACCTATGGATTTATGGCCTTGGCGGTTTGCTTGTACCTTTTGTCGGTATCAAAATCATTGACATGTTACTCACTGCATTAGTTTTTAAATAAGGGGATGAAAATGATTTGGTTACGCTCTTCGATTGTTTTGCTGACATTTCTTACCCTAATTACCGGAATTGCCTACCCACTTCTGGTGACAGGGATATCAGATGTCCTATTTCCCCATCAGGCTCAAGGTTCGTTGATCAAGCAAAATGGCATATTGGTTGGTTCTGAATTAATCGGTCAAAACTTTACGAAACCCGTCTATTTTCATGGACGCCCTTCCATGACGGCAGAAAAACCGTATAACACACTCTCATCCGGAGGAAGCAACCTCTCTGTGACTAATCCGGCGTTGATCAGTAAAATTCACGAAAACACCATTAAAGCACGTCTATTTAATTACCCCGAAAACCTTTCAATTCCTGTCGATTTAGTGACCGCTTCCGGCAGTGGGCTTGATCCCCATATCTCTCCTGCGGCAGCCGAGTTTCAGGCAAAACGTGTGGCGACAGCCCGCCATTTACCGCTACAGGTGATTGATGAATTAATTCAGAAAAATATTAAACATCCCCTGCTGGGATATATAGGTGAACCCGTAGTCAATGTACTGGAACTGAATCTGGCACTGGATAACCTGAATCTAAGCGACCTTAAAACAGTCGATCTGAAGACAGGCGATCTGAAAACAAGGGGTAAATAAGAGATGGCTCAACATGAACTTCAACGTCCTGATCCAGATGACTTACTGGCATTGGTAAATGAAAAGCCACGCGGCAAACTCAAAATATTTTTCGGGGCTTGTGCCGGTGTCGGCAAAACCTATGCCATGCTGCAAGAAGCCCAACGCCTGCTGGCCCAAGGTCTGGATATTATTATCGGCGTTGTTGAAACCCATGAGCGACAAGAAACCGCCGCCCTGCTGAAAGGATTGCCCCGATTATCACCAAAGTACTTCCACCATCATGAACGTAGGGTTGCCGCATTTGATATTGATGCCGCTATCGCCCGCCATCCAGCCATTATCCTGATGGATGAACTGGCATTCAGTAACCCTCAAGGTTGCCGGCATCCCAAACGCTGGCAGGACGTTGAAGAACTACTGGAAGCTGGCATTGATGTTCTGACCACCATCAACGTGCAACATTTGGAAAGCCTGAACGATATTGTCGGTGGTATTACTGGTATTCGTGTTCGGGAAACCATTCCCGATCATATCTTTGATCAGGCCGATGATGTTGTTCTGGTTGATCTTCCCCCTGATGATCTGCGCCAACGGCTCAAAGACGGCAAAGTTTATATTTCAGATCAGGCCGAACGAGCCATTGAACATTTCTTTCGTAAAGAGAACCTGATTGCTCTGCGTGAATTGGCATTGCGTCGTACCGCAGATCGCGTTGATGATCAAATGCGTGCTATTCGTGATACCCGGGGAAAAGAACCTGTGTGGCACACTCGGGATAATTTGCTGTTGTGCATTGGCTACAACGCCGGCAATGAAAAATTGGTTCGGAAAGCGGCCCGTTTAGCAGCAAAACTAGATTGTGTCTGGCATGCTGTTTACGTTGAAACCCCCAGATTACACCGGCTGCCAGAAAGCAAACGGCGTACCATTTTGAAGGCCCTGAAACTCGCACAAGATTTGGGAGCTGAAACTGCAACACTTTCCGATTCTTATGAAGAAAAAGCGATTCTGCGCTACGCAAGAGAGCATAATCTGGGCAAAATCCTTATTGGCCGCTATTACGACTCACACCCGACGCTCTTTGGCCCGACACTCTTTGGCTATAAATGGCGTCCCGATTTTTCGGAAAGACTGGGAAAACTAGGCCCTGATCTTGATTTGATTATTGTTGCTTTGGAAGACAAAAAACGCTGGGATAAAGAACAAAAAGATAACCGATCATTCAATGAAAAATGGCGGGTCCCGATTCAGGGCTTCATGATGGCTATCGTGCTCTGCGCCCTCATTACTCTATTTTCCCGCACTTTCTTATTCACCCTTGATAAAGCCAATCTGGTGACACTCTACCTGCTCGGTGTTGTCATCATCGCCCTTTTTTATGGTCGTTGGCCGTCAGTTTTTGCTGCTTTTGTCAACGTCATTAGTTTCGACATTTTTTTTGTCCAACCGCACTGGTCACTGGCGGTTACGGACATGCAATACCTGCTCACGTTTACTGTAATGCTGATTGTCGGTGCTGTCGTAGGAAACCTGACTGCGGGTATACGCTATCAGGCCAGAGTTGCCCGTTATCGAGAGCAGCGCACACGGCATCTATACGAAATTACCCGTGAACTGAGCAAGGCCATGAATGAAGAAGATATTGCCCGTATCAGTTATCACTTTTTATCCAATAGTTTTCAGGCAAAAACCGGGCTGTTACTGCCAGACAGCAGCCATAATTTATATCAGGTAAAATCCAATGACGGTGGTCAGATGCAAATTGACGAAGCGGTTGCCAAATGGTGCTTCGATAAAAAACAACCTGCCGGGGCAGGTACTGATACATTACCGGGAGTACCTTACCAATTATTGCCTATTGCCACACCTTCACAGGTATTTGCCATTCTTGCCATTGAATCCTCTAACCTGCGCCAGCTACTCGTCCCGGAACAACAACGGTTATTACAAACCTTCGCGGGAATTATCGCCAATGCACTGGAGCGCTTACACCTTACCCGCAGCGCTGAATCTGCCAAATTGGAAACCGAACGGGAACAACTCCGCAACTCATTGTTAGCCGCCTTGTCTCACGATTTACGTACTCCGTTAACTGTGTTATTTGGACAAACAGAAATCCTCATGTTGGATTTATCTGCTGAAAATTCAGTACACACCCAACAAGTTAACCAAATCCGCCAGCAAATTCTCAGCACCTCACGACTGGTTAATAATCTGCTGGATATGGCGCGCATCCAATCAGGCGGGATTCAGCTCAATCTCGAATGGTATTCGTTGGAAGAAATTGTCGGCAGTGCTTTACGTTCACTGGAATATGCCCTTAATCGTTATACTGTAGAACTTTCTTTACCTGCCAATTTACTTCTGCATTGTGATGCCGCTTTGTTGGAACGCGTTTTTACCAACCTGCTGGAAAATGCCATAAAATATACCCATGAACATACCCCTCTTGGTATAAACGCCACCATTGAACAAAAAAATGTGCAAAGACAGGTGCATATCGAAGTCTGGGATGCAGGGACAGGAATTCCCCCCGGGCAGGAGCAACTTATTTTTGATAAATTCTCACGCGCCAGCAAAGAATCTGCCATACCAGGTGTCGGATTGGGTTTAGCCATCTGCCAATCTATTATTGATATTCACGGAGGAAAGATATGGGCAAATAACAATAAAAAAGGTGGAGCCAGTTTTCACTTTATTCTACCGTTAGAAGATCCACCTAAGGGCATGAAACCCATAAATCCTTAAATCCCATAAAACTCAAAATAGCGACACACTACTTCCGGCGGACAGGCAGCCCTGTACCACGCTTCCCTTCCTGAGGTAAAACCAGCACTGCTGCTGACCAGGCCGGCATGGTTACTTCACCCTTTTCCGTTATTTGTATCCCCGCAGCCAGAGAATCCTTGCCCAATTCACGTTGAATATCATTTAATTTCAATCCGCCAACGTTCAGATCCTTAACCGTGATGGACCACGGAGCAGCATTAATCACCACCACCAAACCATCAAATCGCCAATCACAATCATGAGATGTCGTGTTGCCATCATCAATGGTCATTACCAATAATCCTATTTGCTGACGTGGGCCAACATTTACAAAATCGACTCGTTGCTTAACGGCAGCACCATCACCCAGCGTCATCAAAGGTGAAAATTGACGTAATCGCAATAATTCCTGATAAAAAGTGTTCATCTGCAATAATTCACGTTGGCTTGGTTTTTTTGCCCGATTTTTAACGCGATTAATCAGTGAATAATTGTTACCATCATTGCTGCGTTCCGGCATTCCCACATCATAATTATTATCCTTGTAGTCATAGCTCACACGATTAAACCAATCACCTGCATTATAAGAATCACGGGTAAACGATTTTGAACGTAATAACTCCGATCCTTGCTGATCAAAAGCCAAGCCTTGCCCAAGAAATATTGTGGCAAGAGAAACTGCCTGCATACGAACCCTTGTCATGAGATCTGCCTGCGGTGCAGCTTTATAACTAATGATATCCCACAACGTTTGATTATCGTGCTTAGAAACATAATTCAGCACTTCAACAGGATCTGAGGCATAACCCGCAGCGACACCTTTATAATCAATTTCCCGACCGGTTTTCACTGCACCCTCTTTATCAATCATGACAAAATCAGCCAAATTGCCAGCCATGCCAAGACGCACCAAATCCCATAAATGGCGAATTTCATTTGCGTCTAATCGCGCAATTTCATTGGGTAACGTTCCAACACCATTACCGACTCCCTGATTAATGCGGATACTATCGGCAAAATCAAACGGTCCGCCGCCACGCACAGCGTCTCTTAGTCTGTCAGAAAAAGTACCAATGCCAGTTCCTTTCAGATTAATCTGTGAAGCGATTTCAAACCGGTCATCCTGCCCGGAATTCCATCCCTCACCGAAAAAGTAGATCGACGGATTAATAGCGCGGACTTTTGCCAATGCCGATAAAATTTGCGTTTTTGGGTGATAACCCATTAAATCGAATCGAAACGCATCTATCTTATATTCTTTAACCCAAGTCACTAGCGAATCTTCAATAAGCTTGGCAAACATACGGCGTTCCGGTGCCGTATCGTAACAACACG
This sequence comes from Xenorhabdus khoisanae, assembly GCF_001037465.1. Taxonomy (GTDB): domain Bacteria; phylum Pseudomonadota; class Gammaproteobacteria; order Enterobacterales; family Enterobacteriaceae; genus Xenorhabdus; species Xenorhabdus khoisanae. Next base: position 24,302 of record NZ_LFCV01000055.1, on the reverse strand, counting down.
TATTATTTTCAATGTGGCCGGTTATTTCATCCAAACGGTGGTAATACCAGGGCACAATCTTATCCAATACCGACGTTCGGGCTGTCGGGCCAGCGCCATCCGTATGGTTGTAAACAACATCCATGATTACATTCATGCCCAATTGCTGTTTGATGGCCTGTACCATAGTACGAAATTCTTTTATACGATCTGAGCCTTCAGGGTTAGTCGCATAAGAGCCTTCAGGTACTGTGTAATGAAACGGATCATAACCCCAGTTATAAGAATCCGTTTTTGCCACCAGAGTATTTAATTCCTGTACTTGTGGATTATTAATATTGTCATTACGTTGCAATTGCTGCAAAACCTCCCGCACAGTCAATGAGCTGGTTCGTGAATCATGGCAATAAGCAGCAAAACGGCTATTTTTCACCTCTGAGTTGATTTGGCACAGGCGGCTAAAAGGCTGATCAAGATCAGCGACCTGATGGCTAAATTCATTCACAGAAGAGATATCAAACACAGGCAACAGCTCTATATGCGTCATTCCTGCCCGACTTAAGGCCTTAAGGTGTTTGAACATATCACTGTTATTGTCAGTCAGTGCCAAATACTTACCACGCCAACCTTCCGGTATCGTGCTATCTGAAACAGAAAGATCGCGGATATGGGCTTCATGGATAGCCATGCGCGCAATATCTGTTGGTGTATTTTGCGGATGTGGGGCCAACAGGTCATCCCAGTTTTGTGGTTTCAGGGATTCGTCATTCAGATTGACGACCTGACTATATTCCGAATTGGTGGATAAACTGTGAGAATAGGGATCGGTCACTTCATAACGTTCAATATTGCGGGAATATGGATGAAATACCTTCAAAGCATAGCGGTAATAAGCCCCGATTAAACACTTATTTCCCTGCCATGACCAAGAACCACTCTCTGCGTCGCGTCGCATGGCATGTTTGGCAATAATTTGTTTATTTTTATCATAGATAACCAAACCAACCTCTTGTGCGGTCGGTGCCCACAACCGGAAAATCACACCCTCATCGTTTATCCTCGCACCATATTCCAGTTTATCAGCAACATCGGCGAAACGGTCATCCAGCACACCAGCAGTTTGCACTTGAGTTGCCGATATCAACAGACCTTGCTCATCGGCAGCCACGGCCACCAAATCGCCAGTAAGCAATTGATCAATAATCGTATTCTCAGGCAAACGAAAAGCCGCCCACGTTGACAGATGGGGAAACTTTTTTGCAGTTTCCTGACTTAAAATTGTTGGTGTGAGTGTCAGATAGTTATCAGTAAAATAGCTCTGGTCATTAATCTCGACCTTATTACGTTGGTTGTAATATAGGCGAACAATGGCTTTCCCATCCCCACCTGACCATAATAGCGTGTGCCTATCAACCCAATGCGCAGAAGCCTGAGAAATTTTGGATTCAGAACCAGAGGCTTCTGCACGATGCAGATAAATTTGTTCATTTGATATCTGATTCAAACTATGTGTCACAGGCTCCTCCTGAATTTTGAATAAATAATTTTTATTTTTAGTGCAATTTGTGAGCAATAAAATAAATAACCCGCTGAATAAAATAAGATAAATCTTTCTCCAACAATTCAATTTCATAGTTAAATATTTTTATATGGGAAGATAACATCGATCATTTTATTTTTAATAAAGACGAAAATAATGATTAAATATTGTATTAGACATTCTCGCCTCATCCTTTTATCAATAAAGATGGGAGGAGAATAAAGGATGAACTATTTATTTGCTGTTTACCCACATAGGACTAATTGAATATGAGTACATGGCTGATTTATGCCTTACTCTCAGCGCTGACAGCAGCACTGGTGGCTATTTTTGGTAAAATCGGATTACAAAATCTGGATGCCAACACAGCAACTGCCGTACGCGCCGTTATCATGGCATTGTTTCTCGTTGGTGTTGTCGTAGTACAAGGAAAGTTAAATCTTATTAGTGAAATTCTTACCAATCGTAAGGCGTTGCTGTTTATTCTATTAAGTGGAGTTGCTGGTGCTCTCTCTTGGTTATTCTATTTTCTGGCGATCAAGCATGGCAACGTTTCCCAAGTAACGCCGATCGATAAGCTAAGTGTGGTATTTGCCGTAATTTTAGCGGTGATCCTATTCGGTGAAAAGGTTTCTCTGGTCGCTGCCGCAGGCGTTGCCTTGATTACCATAGGTGCTTTGATGGTTGCTTTGGGATAAAGCGCCATAGCCGCCATCAATAACACCCATAAAAATGAAAAAGCCGCAGCAAACGCCACGGCTTTCATTATTCGAGTCAAAAAAGAGATGGCTTAACCCGCAGCAAATACTTGATTGACGATTTCCAGTGCCTCTTGCTCAATTCTTTCGCGATGTTCTGCGCCGAGGAAACTTTCACAATAGATTTTGTAGGCTTCTTCCGTGCCAGAAGGACGGGCAGCAAACCAACCGTTATCACTCATCACTTTCAAACCGCCAATGGAAGCACCATTACCCGATGCAGTTGTCAGGCGGGCAGTGATCGGATCACCAGCCAGCATATCGGCTTTAACCATTTCTGGCGACAACTTGGATAACAACGCTTTTTGCTGATGAGTAGCAGCAGCCTGAATACGGCTATAGCTTGGTGTACCGAATTGAGCCGCCAGTTTGTCATAACGTTGCTGTGGGTTTTCCCCGGTAACTGCGGTCATTTCAGCAGCCAGCAGACACAGAATGATGCCGTCTTTATCCGTTGACCACGGCGTACCGTCAAAACGCAGGAAAGAAGCCCCCGCACTTTCTTCTCCGCCAAAGCCCAGTTCACCTTTATATAAGCCATCTACAAACCATTTAAAGCCGACAGGAACTTCGACTAATTCACGCCCCAAATCAGCGACAACACGATCAATCATGGCACTGGAAACCAGTGTTTTGCCTACTGCGACATTTTCAGGCCATTGTGGACGATGGCGGAATAAGTAATCCACTGCCGTCGCCAGATAATGGTTAGGATTCATCAAACCAGCCGGTGTGATGATCCCGTGACGGTCATAATCAGGATCATTGGCAAAAGCCAGATCAAACTTACCACGCAGCTCCAACAATCCTGCCATTGCCCAACGAGATGAGCAATCCATACGGACCACCCCATCATGATCCAGTGTCATAAAGCGGAATGTCTGATCGACCTTATCATTAACCAGCGTCAGATCGAGATTGTAGTATTCTCCAATGCGCTGCCAGTAAGCAATGCCAGAGCCGCCCAATGGATCAATACCGATTTTCAGGCCGGCTTTCTGAATCGCGGCCATATCCACAACTTCACCCAGCGCTGTAACATAAGGGTCAACCAAATCCTGCGAATGAAGGGACTCACTCTTCAATGCCTGTTCATAAGGCAACCGTTTTATCCCATTAAGATCATTTGCGAGTAACTCATTGGCACGCCGTTCAATGATAGCAGTCAAATCGGTATCGGCTGGCCCGCCATTGGGGGGATTATATTTAATGCCACCGTCTTCCGGCGGATTATGAGATGGCGTGATCACAATACCATCAGCCAGATTTTTTCCCTGACGGTTGTAACATAAAATGGCATGGGAAATCGCAGGCGTCGGGGTAAAACCGTTATTTTCCTGCACAATCACATCCACACCATTCGCCGTTAACACTTCCAATACGGAAATAAACGCCGCTTCTGAAAGCGCATGAGTATCTTTACCCACATAGCATGGTCCTGTAATTCCCTGCTGCGAACGAACTTCTGCGATCGCCTGAGAAATAGCCAGAATATGAGCTTCATTAAAACTGTTGCGTCCAGAACTGCCGCGATGACCGGAAGTGCCAAACTTGACTTTATGTGCTGGATTTTCGGGATGTGGTTGTAAGGTGTAATATTGTGATGTGAGCTGGGCAACATTAATTAAATCATGTTGCTGGGCGGGTTGTCCCGCTCTTGGGTGAATTGCCACGTTTTTTCTCCTGGGAGACTGCACTGGCTTACCTTCCAGTGCAGTATAAATAAGTTAAGTGCTCTAGTGCAGCTAACAGAGCTGAACTAAAAGGCTAAACTAAATAGTGCCACACACTTTTTCAATCAAATTGGCCGGAAACTTCATATCCTGCATGACATGTTCGATCATGCTACGTTTACGGTCAGTGTTAGTATTTGTGATCACCCAGAAAGGGGTACCGGGGATATGACGTGGCTTAGTTTGCTTGCCGCTGGCCAAAAGTGTGTGCTCATCGCCCGCAAAATAGGTGCGGGTACGGCCGTGCATCGCTTCCGTTGTTTTAGAAAAGCTTTCACTGTTCAAGCTATACAGCGTGGACAGGATCAACATAAAGCGCTCAACGGATTTTTTCTTTTCAGCGTACTCATCGGAAAGCAGTAATTCGCGAATAACGCGAACAGCATCACGAGAACGGGCAACAGGAGTTTTATCAACAAGTGTAGGATCGTTGGCAGGCGGTGTAATTTGTACTGGCTGCCCGGCGTCCAATTTTAATATGCGCCGTAAAATATCAGATGCACTTTCACCGATATGCAGAGTTTGGCTTGCAATAAAGCGGTAAAGGTCTTCATCAACTTCTATCGTTTTCATTTCTATCCAGTACTGTTCTTAATGAAAAAATTATCCTGAGATTATAAGATATAATGCCACAAAACAAAACAATTAAACTTTCAATAACTTAAAGTGATTCTTTTTAAAATTACTAATCTTTAAAAAAGCAACTTTCCTCTAAAATAAATCAATCAGTTACAACTCTTTCACCCCATTGAGTTTGTCAGGGCTTGCGTGTCATGATATTAAACATCTCAATATTAAACATTGTATAAATGACATTAAATTCAGGCAAATCATGAAGTCAAATAGTCAATTAAATTATCATTTTCACACACCGGAAAATCCGCAATCATCCACACCCATTGTCTTAATTCATGGACTTTTTGGTGATTTAAGCAACCTTGGCGTATTGGGGCGTGATTTACAGCAACATTATCCGGTGATTCAAATTGATGTGCGTAATCACGGTATTTCACCACGAATGGAAAACATGGATTACCGCAATATGGCACACGATGTTCTGGCACTCCTTGATGAACTGAATGTGCCAAAGGCCACGATTATCGGGCATTCTATGGGTGGTAAAATCGCCATGACCATGACAGCGGTTGCACCAGAACGTATTGAGAAAATTGTGGTGATCGATATTGCTCCCGTTGCTTACCCCGTCCGCCGCCATGATAGTATTTTCGCGGCACTGAACAAAGTCACGGCAGCAGGCGTACAAACCCGGCAAGCAGCGACAGATATCATGCGTCAGGATATCCGGGAAGATGGCGTCATTCAGTTTCTGCTGAAATCGTTCCGTCAGGGAGAATGGAAATTCAACCTGCCTGTCCTGCAACAAGAGTACGAAAAAATCATCGGTTGGGAACGTATTCCTGCATGGTCACAGCCGGCATTATTTATCCGTGGTGGGAATTCTGATTACATTACCGAAGAATACCGGGGAGATATTATTAGCCAATATCCACAAGCGACAGCATGGGTTGTTGCAGGTTGCGGGCATTGGGTGCATGCAGAAAAACCTGAAGCCGTGCTCAGAGCAATTCATCGTTTTCTGGGAACAAAATAATGATATTATCAACTCACATTCAGTGAGTTGATAAAAAAACAAAACACATTCAATATATGAACTCCTTTTAAAAATAATTCCATCTTTATTTCTCACACCTATCCAAAAGAAACAACCAATATAAAAATAGTTATATCTAACTCATTGCTGACCCTCTAATATATAATAAGAAAAAGCATTCAATATTTATCACATCAATACTAAATCATATATCCCATAGACAATTAAAATATCTTGACTTTAATTAAGGATGAAAAATTATGAAATATAATGCCTTATATGATCCTATCGCACATCTTTACGAAAGTTTTTCGGATGCCGCGCCCCATATAGAGGTAGAAATCCGAAATATCTTCAATCTGGCTGGAGATATACAAGGAAAATCAGTATTAGATTTAGCATGTGGATATGGTTTATTTAGTCGGGAATACAAAAAACGAGGTGCTTCAAAAGTCATTGGCGTAGATATATCAAAGACTATGATAGAAATTGCGAAAAGTAAATCGCAACAATACGGTGACGGTATCGAATTTCATTTAAGAGATGTCAGCAAAATGGAGTCATTTGGTAAATTTGACATCATCAATGCTGCCTGGTTATTCTGCCATGCAGAATCCCTTGAAGCGCTTGAAGCCATGTTTCGTGTCATTGCCGATCAACTTAATCCTTCCGGTAAATTAGTTGCTTATACATTTGAACCTGATTATCGATTAGAGAAAGGGAATTATGAAAATTACTGTATAAAAGTACTTAGTGAAGAGCCAGTAAAAGACACAACTCTTGTAAAAGCGGAATTTCTGACTACACCTCCCACTCCTTTTACAATGCATCGCTGGAGCCGTGAACAATATCAAGAAGCGATCAATAAAGCAGGCCTCAAACACTTTGAATGGCACAAACCCATGCTGTTGCAAAGCGATATTGATAATTACCCTCCGGGTTTTTGGGATAATTATCAACAGAACTGTCTTGATACAGCGCTTGTTTGCCAATTTTAATAAGATAACCCCCTGAAATTCCGGGGGTTATTTTTATATTCATTTTCGGATATACCAATGTTTTCTTTTTGGTTTAATTAGTACCATAAGAGAAAATAAATTTTCATTTTCAATGAAAAATCTGTGGTTCTATTTATAAAATAAAAAATACTTATTTCATCCTCTAATAAAAGAATTCATTCTCTCTACTACGCTATCAAGCAATTTTGGTGTGCATGCCGATATCAAGCTACCACCAAACATCACTTTTTCTCGATTCCCATCCAACGAACAAAAATCCCCACCCGCTTCCTTAATGCAAGGCAAAATAGCGGCGCTATCCCACGGTTTCATCAAAGTATCAATGGCACAATGCAGACGACCGGCGGCGACCATTGCATGTTGGTAACAATCATTGACAAAAGTAAAATCACGAGCTGATTTTACCAATGAATCCAAATTATAAGCGATTGTGCCATCGGCAAGATGGTAGTTTGTACTGTGTATTCCTGAGGCAGTGATTACCGCCTGTTCCACACTTTCCGGTGAGTTCTCTGCAATTTTGAGTTGACGCAGTGGCTTGCCTTCAACGCTCATCCAGCAACCTTCACCTTTTGCAGCATAAACCACTGTCGAAATCGCCGGGAAGCTCATCACACCAACCACAGGCTCACCTTGTTCAACAAAAGCAATCAACGTACTAAATAATGGAATGCCATATAAAAACGCTCTTGTACCATCAATAGGATCAATCACCCAACCTGATTCAAATTTCTCTGCGCCTTCCAGACCAAACTCTTCACCCAAAATAGGCACGCCCGGGCTGCGTCTGGTGAATATGTCACGAAGTTCTGTTTCTAACATCAAATCAGTCTGGGTAATAACAGAACGATCAGGTTTGTAATCAAATTTCCCTGCTCCGTCAAAAGCATCTTGCGTTTTTTTTCTTATTGCGGTCACTGCTTCAAGGGCTATCTTCAACATCTGTTTATAACTCCCTGTATCATTTTTAATGGTTATACTCTAACATGGGAAAATGATAAAAAAATATAAAATAGATAACCACTCCAGAATAATACTCCAGAGTGGTTAATAATGTATTTTTACTGAGTAGGCTGTCATCATTACTGCCGCTTACCCAAAATTTCTTTAATAGCCTCATGAAGGGAATTCATGATCTCATTTATGAGATTTGTCACATCTTTAGGTGGATAACCTATTTCACGCAATATATTAAATAGTCCTCCAAGTAACGAAATCATAGCCGAAACAACTTTTTCCATTTCGTTCCAGAAAGGATTGTCTTTTTAAGAAATCGATTACTCCTGTAAGGATAATATTATAAACTATTAATGTTATTTCATAAGACTCCTTTAATTATAAATATTGCATTCAATTTAATATATTAAAATTATTCAATATCATTGTTTTATTACCACATCCCGGTTAACTAAAAAATAACCGCAAAAATTCTTATATACTCCACGGTCAGAATGACAAGGATCATATATAATTCTTCCTTTATTGTCTGTTTCTCTTACCTTAGAATTACCGGGTTTATGTGCCCAAATTCGGTCCCAAGGGTTATCTTCTGTACCTGTTTGGACAAATTTATACCAATGATAATCAAAATAACTCACATCATCATCAGTCGTATAAAGAGCAACAACACAACTTGGGGATTTTTCCATGTATTTTTTGTTATGGTCTTTTATTTTAATTAACCCATCTGCAATTGCTCCCTCTATAACGTTATCCTTATACGCTTTAAAGTTTCCAGAACCTCCGGGTTGAGGAAACCCTTCGATCGCATAATTACACGCATAAGCATAACAATTAGTTTTTTTTAGCCTAGAACCATTTTCATATTCATTCCAGAATGATTTATCATCTCTAATATGATGCCAATCCACCTTATAACGCCCTCCAGTATTTAGATCAAAAAACAATACTTCTTTAATTCGAGGATTAACTACATCACGTAAAAGTGAATCTTTTTTTTCTATATATTTTTCTTCATTGTATGCTTCTTCGAGTTGAATTGAATTTACAGAAACAATACTTTTTTGGGGCTCAATAGAAGCTATTTCAAGTTCTATATACTCCCTAAGTTTATTATCTTCTTTAAAACCCTTAAGCAATTCTCGACCAATCAATTGGCTCTTTGCTAAACCTGATACTTGCCCATCACAAACATAAAAATATTCAGGTAACCCAAGCTGCTTTGCCTCATCAACCGTGGTGCCACTAAATTCAACATAAAACCCAGAAAACCCAAGTTTCCTAAAATGTTTTTCAAGGTCAGAGTTAATCCCTTCTTTGTTTAATTTAAATAACTCCAATAAGCCTTTATTTTGATGATTATTTTCATCATCAAAACCATAATCCCACTCATAATTTTTTCTACCCGAAAAAGCTAGCAGTGTCACATTAATCATCTTGCACTCCATATATAAATTTAATATAAGAATCAGTAAACCAAATTACCTCCAACCATCATCAACATCCAATTTTTCCAGTACATTTTTAATACCAGAGATAATTTCCGTATTCCATTATTTTTTCTTCTAAAAATCGTTTTACACTCCCTATTTGGGATCCTGAAATCTATTAGGTATATACCCTTCGTCTTTTAAGTTGCTTCTTTGTTGGCTGCACTCACTCACCCCGGTTACATAGTTATCTATGCTCCCGGGGATTCATTCCCTTGCCGCCGCGATGCAACTTAAAATCCATTGGGTATATAATGTCATTAAAAATTTTATTGACACCTTAAAATCTAGTACAAAGTCAGATATTTTCAAATAAAAATTATCACAAAATGAAATTATTATCTCAATTAACACCTTATTTCATATAATACATTGAATAAAAACAAATTTTACTATTTTGGTGTCATGTGTTTACTCCAAAATAAAATGGCCCACAATAGTGAGCCATTTTGCTTAATAAATATATCTAACGATCAAACCTATCCAGCCATCAGACCAGTTTCGATTTCCCGTTTGTCGTATCCGACCAAGCAGTTATGATGGTGGCTTTCGTTTGGTTATCAAGCGAATCAATAAATCCACTGTCTCCCATATTAGGCGCAAATCCACTCATCGCCTGCACCAAAGAATCCACCGCATTAGCAGAGAGGGCGGTATATTCACGCTCGCCCTGTGCATCTTTATCCCTCATTTGGATAACAATATCCGCACGGTTACCATTGAAGTAATCATTGAAGGTCACAGACCCCATTGCTTCAAACTTCCCTTGTGCCGAAGTATCTTTGACATTGCGATCCGTCAGCAGAACCAAATCGTAACCACTACGTTGGAACCACAGGTTTTGCCAGTTGATATCGTTGAAAATAATCTTGTCATCTTGTTTGATATCTTCAACTACGTTATCAATCATACTACCGCTGACCACGAAGCTATTAACGCCCGTGCCACCTTTGAAGTGGTTCTGATATCCACCCAGTACCAGCAGGTCATCACCAGCACCGCCATTAATCTGGCTGAACTTGGATACCACATCAGCAATCAGATGATCATTGCCTGTACCCCCATTGATCACCGCATGATAACCCATCAATTTGATAGAGTTGTTGCCCGCATTGCCGTCGATTCGGTTGTAGTTACCAAATACCGTCGCAAAATCGTTACCCTCACCCAAATCTGCCTGATTGTTGTTACCAATGGTGACGAGGTAATCTTGATCTTCTCCGGCATCAATACGATTAAAGTTGCCGGAAGCCACGATATAATCGCGTCCTTTGCCGCCTTCAATTATGCCACCTTCGCCAAAGGCAAACACCTGATCATCACCCGCTCCCATGTAGGCGTAGTTGATGCGTCCGGCCAGTACAGCAACGTCATTGCCTGCACCACCAAACATCATATTTTCACGCCCCATCATGACGCCAGTGTTATTGCCTGTGCCACCCGCGAAGATATTGGAGGTTCCCACAGAGTAGAAGACATCATCACCTCGACCGCCCCAGAAGTTATTGTTATCTCCCAGATAAGCACCGAGATCTTTACCGTCCCCTCCCCAGTTAAAGTTATAGTTACCCAGTGAAACATGAATATCGCCATCTCCTTGCAGATGACCACTATCACGCAGGAAGTCGAAGGTTTTATTCTGCATGTTCAACAAATCAGCAGTCAGGTTCTCTTTCAGATTAGTCACCAGAGATTTCATCTCCGTCTGCTTATCCTTATGGAACAGCGTTGCAAACAGATTTGGCAGGTTCAGGGAAGTCAATCCAAGGGCGCGATCTGTCTGTGGTGCTTTAGTTTCCGCAGTAGATTTATCGCCTTCATCAATGGTGACATGTCCTTCTTGATTTTCATCAGGTGCTTTCGCTTTCAGTCCGTGGCTTTCAGCAAAAGATTTCACGCCATCAGCCCCCATTTTCAACCCTGCTTTCAGGCTGTCGAGTAACTTGTCCCGATCAATGAAGGCCTTCAACTGATCACCACTAAATTCACCGACGATTTCCAGCATTTCGCGCAGAATGGCAACGCCATCAACAGGCTGGTTTGAACGGGAGATAATGCCGCCATCCGGGGTATAATCTACGCCAAAAATATCCGCCAGCGTAGTATCCGCACTGACGCCTGCCAGATTCCCCAACAGTTTGTTTTTGAGCTGACGTGGCAAATCCGTCGGGCTAAAGGTAAACGTGGTTTTTGCCATGCCCGTGGAGGTATATTCCTGCGTCATCAGGCCAAACAGTGAACCCAGATTGGTATCCAAGATCGACTGGATGTTATCACCGAACATAAAGTTCCAGTTACCTGTCGTTACCTGAATGTCTGCACCCTGCCCGCCAACAGCAAAGTTGAAAGCCAGTTTTTCATTCATCTGACGGAATTTATCCGCCCGACTGATTTTACCCATTTCCGGGGTGTTGCCATTACCACCCAGAAATTGGTTGTATTGCTTGTTCAGTGCACTTTCGAGATCACTTTTCAGGCCACGGCTGCTACGTTCATTTTGAGAATCGTGATCAGTCAGGGTCTTATAGTCCACACTGCTGGTTAAATCGAGACCGGACAGATCACTGACATATTTCTTCGCACTTTCCAATGTCCATTGCTGATCCTGTTTCTCCAGCCAATCCGGTGAGTTAAACGATCCGGCAATGTCTTGCAATACACCAGAAATACGGGAAGCACCATCGAATGGGTTAACCAACGGCGGGGTTGGAATGGATTTTTCCAGCATGACGATCAGATCGTTACTGCGTCCTGCGTTGAAACTGACGTTGCGGTTACCCACAAACAGTTGTGCACCTTCCAATGCCTGATAGCCTTCAATATTAACACTGTGTTTACTGTCACCATTGCCGATATGAACCATCACGTTGTTGTCACCGAAGGCCAGAGACTTAAAGCCACCTGTACCTACCTTGATGCCCACATTGGTGGTTCCCCAGTTAACGGCAGTGAATTCGCCGTCACCAACTTGTAACTGAATATTGCCGGAATAGCTCAGTTGATTGTTTGACGATGCCGCCGCTGAATGGTTATCCACTGCATCGCGTTGTTTTGGTGCACGGAATGTCTCTGCATTGTCCGCAATAGCACCTTGCGCTTTTGCACCAACATCTGTTTGCCCCACACGGGACAAGATGATGTCATTTTCAGAGATACCACGGCGAACTCGTTCGGAGTGGCTTTCCACTTCTCCTTTATCATTCCAGCCCAACACAATCTTGTTATCCGTGAGTTTATGAACCCACTGATCTTGCGCATCTTTCGTGTGTTTACGGCCAACGCTGTCTACCGCAACTTCACTGCTGCGCGCCGAAACGGTGGTGCGGATACCCTGACTATCCAGCGCCGAAATAAAGCGGCGGGCAAAACCTTCACGCTTGTCATCGCCAATCAAGGAACAGCCAACAAGGCTGATATGGTCAGGTGTACCGGCTTGTTTGAAATCAGCACTGAACTTTTTCAGTTTCAAGGCCAGCTCATCTGCGCTGTAACCGCTCATACGCGTATTTTTTTGTGTGATATCGTTTTGATCACGTCCATGCCCAACAATCTGCCAACGTAATTTGCCGGATGGTAATTGTCCAACGTCACCATACACCACACGATATTGACCATTGGCATCAAGCTGAACAATCACGCTGGAATCAGGGTGTTTGCTTGCCAGACTTGCCGCTGCTTTCGCTGCAACAGGATCATTTTCAGTCTGGATAATGATCTGACCGCTAAAGCGGCTATCGCTATTTTCAGGCTGCGGTTTGACCTCAACATTCACCCAAGAGTCAACATTTTGGTTGTTCACGCGAACATGACTTGACGAGTTGTCACCCAAAGGTTTTTTCATTCCGTCAGGGGTGTCAACCTCTGCCGGTTTCTTGATAGGTGTGTCATCAAATACCGGTAGTTCAAGCATGTCTCGCATTGTGATTTTTGTAGTTTTATCAGCCAATCTTGGTCGATAAGTTGCCAGCACATCACCATCGATCACCACTACACGCTTGAAGACGGTTTCCCCTGCCTCATTTTTTGGCAATCCGTAACTTTGGGCCATATTCAGACCGGATTCACCGAAGAAACGAGTCACGTAAGCGCCAAACTTCTCTGCTGACGAGAATTCGACAATTCCCACATTTGGATCATAGAAACCATAAACCCGATTTTCACCGTTGCCTTTCGCCCACGCCGCCATTGCATGGCTTGGACTATCCAGTTCAAGCAATACGGGTTTACCTTCTGTATTGCCAGCGGTAATTTTCTGAATGACTCCATCTACTGCCAGTGCATTCTCATTTTCCAGTTTTTCTTTCCACACTTTGATGGATGTGTCCACCATCGGGTTCTTGGCATGGAGTGCTGCCAAAGATCCCAACAGCTTATTCGCATTTGCACGTTCAGTCTCTGAATATAAATCTGGATTGTTGAATACGGCGGCCGCAGAATACATTTTTTCCAGCAATTGACGGGCAGCACCATCTTGTCCATTGTTTTCAAGTTGTTTCGCAACCAGAACCAATTTCGATAATGGATCACAGCGGCCACCAAAGCCATCGTTTGACAGATTCAATAACAACAATTGTGGTGCCTGTTGTTCACTCGCCTTAGTATCAGCAATGCCCGTTGAAGCAACATCACGGAACAGGTGATTGAATTTCTCCGCTTTCGGCTGGAAGGCGATTTTCAAGGCCCTGCTTTCAATTTCCCAAGCCAGAGCGCCTTTTTGCTCTGGACTCCAGTTACCTTTAACCAGTAAATTCACTAATTGCTTAATGTTCATGTCTGGACGGAAGCCATCTACCGCTTGTTCTGCATGACCTTGCTTATAGCCTGTCAGGAAATCATCCGTGGTGCGGATATCCTTCACCGTGATGCCTACGCTGTTTACCTGTGGTTTCAGCGCTTCATTGTAACGTTTCAGATCGCTCTTGATGCCCTTGAGAATCTCTGATTCGTCAGGCTGCGGTTTTACATCAAACGAATCAGTCGCAATCTGCCCTGTATTGGGTTGGTTGATAATATTCTCTGCCGACGCTTTGAGTATAAATGTGCCATTTTTCGCATTAGCAACGACTTTATCGATATTCGACTGCACAAGGTTAGCTGCCTGCTTGAAATTGTGACTTTCAACTTCAACCCTGATTTTCTCACCTTTCTTCGTCGTCACTTCCAACGTCACGGCATCGTCACCGAAATCAACCACACGCCCCGTTACGTTTGAACCCAGCTTGAAAGCCTTACCCTGCTCTTTCAGCGCACGCAATACGTACTGTTGTTCACCGTCACGCGCCTGTTTCCAGACTCCGTCATAATGGGTAATGGTGCCATCTTCAAACGTATTGTAGTTAACATAGAAACTTTGATCTTCTTCTCGGCTGGCTTCATAGGTATAAGCAAGCTTGGATTTATATCCCGTTATCATTCCCTTATGGAAAGAGTCCATAAAGCGTTCAAAGTTTTTATAGTTATCAAATGACTTGATGCCAAGGTTAGGATCATAGAATGACCAAACAGTTTGATTTTCCCCTTTATGTACAACAACTGCCATTGCGTGATCTTCAGACATAAAGGACATATATGTCGTTTTATCCACATCACGCAACTGTTCCATCACAAACTCATAGCCAGCAATATCATTGCTCAACGAGCGGTCGATTCTATCTCCCGTTAATCCATTGGCTTTCAGCTTGCCGCCATAAGCCTGATTGGCTTTTCTGCGATCTTCCAGAGTAGACAGATATTGAGTTTGGCTATACTGCATCGATAGCAGATCTTGAATTGCCGGACCGATATTTTGGCGACGATACTGATTAAGCAAAGAGGCTTCAATCGAATTGATATCACTCTTTTTATTTACCGTATTGTCATTGTAAGCCTTGACCGCATCAGTCAGCCACGACAAATACGCTTTACCGCCACCGACTCCATGGACTCGCTCTTCTATCAGGTAACGGCCAGACAAGGCAAAACAGATACCTTCCAGAAATTCTTTTGACTCAACGTGATTCCCATTAGTCAGGAGAACATTGCCAATTTCTGGTACAAGTTTCTGAAGATTATTGAGCAGAGACTCTCCCTGAGCGAAATGGGATGAGTGTTCACCCAACTCTTTTCCCCCTGCTTTCATATCAAACACGAGGTAAAGCAATTTTTCTAGCAAGCTTGCCTTCACGCTACCATTTTCATGCCGAGGTTCAGAAAGTGTTGAAACAATCTGATCAGCATATTGGCTCATTAACCGACCGCTGGCTTCATGGCTATAGAAGGTCTGCTCACCCGATACCTGATAACCCGCTACAACGAGCTTAGCACGCAGTTTTTCCCCTTCTTTGCCCAGTCCTTCGTTATCGGTTAATAGCATGATTGGCGTCTGTTTCGAGATGCCTTGCAGATTTTTCTCCACCGAGAGCTGACCATTAACAAATTTAGCCAGCACTGCCGTGATCCCCGCAGGGTTCAGCATTTCATAAGCAGTAATCGCTTTGGTCATGCTTGGCATTGGCCTGTCAAGCAGCAAACCAGAAACGGCCTGTCCGTTGCGCTCTGCATAACGGGCAAGATCCGCTGCAACCGCCCCACCCATGGAATAGCCGTGAATAATGATATTTTCAGGTTTGACGCCACGGTCATTAACTAAATATCTGAACATGGTACGGGCATCCTGATAGAACCCTTTTTCGCTCGGATGACCATCACTGGAGCCGTAGCCCCGCATGTTCACCGCCAGCATATCAACACCTTGTCTTTGGTAGTGGCCTTGGATAGTACTGGCTTGCTCTTCCGCAGATGAGCCGGAACCATGAAGGAAAAGAACGACTTTTTTTGCCGAGTTATGATCATCCTGATCTTTTTGACCACCATTATGGTAATAACCGGTTAAACGTCCAGCTTCACCCTGTAGCGTGATTTTATCCGTTGCACCTTGAGTAACAGCATCATCTAATATTAGTTGGGTATCATAATCTACCTCTCGACGCTCTTCTCTGGCGCCAAATAGATTATTGTTTATGAAACGAGTTATTGAATTGGAGGGTTCTCTGTCACGCGGTGGCGTACCATCGTTATTAATGGCAACTTTTTCGCCACTTCTTGGTGTAATATCTGCCAGTACCAGCGATTCTTCCAGACGGACATTCACTTGTGACAACAAATTTTGTAGCGCAGGAACGCGTTTTGAATCTGGATGCCCATTCAAATAGCTTTCAACCTGGTGAAGCAGGTCGATTAATTTCTCCACTGCTTCAAAGTCATAATCTTTGTTGTTTTGCAAGGCATTTTGGTAATTACTGAGAGCATCTAACACATTCCGATAGCTGTCACCGAGGATCTTACCTTTAACATAAGCCGCTTCCTGCAACTCTGCCGCAGACATCAAGTCAGTAGTTTTCGGTTTATAGCGCCAGCTACCGTCCACTTTTTCAGCGACAATGCGGGTACGCCCCTGCTCGTGGGAAACAATGCGCCCTTCTACCAGATACAACGCATCAGGCAGTTGGTCGTAATTGTCATAGTTGGCAAGGATAAAACGCTCAACGGCTTTGATTTGTGCTGAATCATCCGGATCTTCCACAATGATAGTTTTAAACTCATCACTATTATTATCCGGCCACGGACGGACTTTAAAGCCTTCATCATCGGATTTACGCACCAGCAAATCACGCTCTGTACGCAATCCATAGAATGGCAGGGCTTTGTTCAGCAAACTATCAATGGCGCTCGTTTTGATATCCAGATCAATCAATGTATGCGGTTTATATCCGTCAGGATCCAATTTAAGCAGTCTGTCTTGTTCTTCAAAATTGAGTGAATCAAAGCGCACTTTTACAGAAACGCCCGATTCTGTCAGTCTGCGACCAATGGATTCAGGTGACATCCCTTGATATTCTTCGGCCGCTTTATCCAGCAGGCGAATTTCCCCGACCAAGCCTTCACGCTGTAATTGACGCAATACAGGTAATTCAACATTCCAGAAGTAGTTGCCAAGACGCAATCCGCCTTCCGCAATGACATAGACATCACCACGTGATCCGGTCGCATAGAGGGAACTCCAAAATCCGGTATTGCTGCGTGCAGAAGCCAAAACGGACGATTGCACCGCTTCCTGTTCCGCAATACTTGAATCGAGGGATAAAACGCTCCAATTCATCAGCATTTTGTTCAGAACAATAGCAAACTCGTTACCTTTGACATCAATATCGTAAACTACCTTCTTGCCATCAGTCTGTATTGCATCAAGAACTTCACGGGATTGCTTAAAGCCTTTGCCAGACCAAAATGAAACAATACTCTTATCACCATATACAGGCTCGAAGCTATAACCATAGCTTTCCAGTTTCGAGACGAATTCGGTGCGCTTGTCCCAATCGTAATCAATGGTGGCATCAACAAAGAGTCTTACCAGTGAAGTAAACTGGTCTTTCGGTATACTTGTATCCCTGATCTTTTGAAATAGTTTTTTCAGTGAAGCAATTTGGGCTTTTGATAGATTACTCGTGTCCCCTAACTGTGGATCAACAATATAGGCGACCATTTGCTGTCTGAGGTCATCCGGAATATCGGCATCCACGCGATCAAACCCCGGCACAGGAATATATTTTTTAGTGGCAAGCTCGTTGTCTTTATTTAACCGAAGGCCATCTTTGCCTTTCTCTATCCAACGGTAAACATAAGCCACTTTCTGTGCTCTGCTTATAACAGATTCTTCACCCAGTGCTTTCAAGCCACTGAGATCTAAACCCGAAATTTCCGGTGTAGTTCTGAGCCACTCAGTCGTCACATCAGCCGGTTTGCTGACTAGTTGATTAACCGATATTTCGGCAGATACTGATGTCTGAATCGATCCAACAGATGCTTTTTTGGTACGTATACCCGCGTTAATCTGCAAGCGATGCAAAGCATCTTTAGCATTGGTCAGTTCATTCAAATCTTCATTCAGGTATTGCAGTTCTTCACTGAACCCACCATCTGCCTCAACGTTCAATTCAGGGTTAACTTTGCTCTTGGATTTTTCAGCTTTTTCTATGTCTTCAGAATAGTCAGATTCATACGCTTTACCTGACAAATGGCTGCCTGTTGCGCCTGTGCGTGTCGGCTTATAGTCAACATCAAGTTTTGCCTGTTCAGCCCGTTGTTTCTGAGCGATGGATTCATTTTCTCTGTTTTCGGCCTGTGCGCGCGCTTCTTCAACATCCTGCTTGGCATGCTGATGATTTTGTTCAGCTTTAAGCGTACCCGATTCTGATTTGGCAACCGCATCCTTGATATCCCCCAGACGCGCTGCTGCCGCTTTTTGTGAGTTATCTAACTGGTTCTGTGCAGTCTCGCTTGCTTTGTCCAGGTCGGTCTGCAAGCGCCCTAATAAGCCACCAGCAAACTGATCACGCCATTGTTCACCAGATTCCCCATCATATGCGTGATGACTGCTCAGTGAATCCAGATTTCTGGCATGTGCCATCAGCTCATCTGTCACTGCCTGAGCTTCGTCTTTGATGGCATCGCGCTGTGTTTGCCCGTTCGCGTTTAAAGCATCCAGATCCGTGGCTTCCAGTTGTGCCTGTGTGCCAGAAATCGCCGCCAGTTGTTTGTCTTTTTCCTGTGCCAGACGCTGTTTGTCAGCTTCCGCCCTTTCTTTATCCTGCAAGGCATGTTGTGAAGCTTTGTCCTGCTGCATATGCTCAGTAATGATCTTATCTGATTTACCAGGCAATAAGGTTGCAGAAACATTATCCAGAACATAGCCCAGGCCATCATTCAGACCGATTCCAGAAAATTCCAGTCGGTTATTGCCCTTTTTGGCCTTTAAGGTCAATGTCTTATTTTGCCATTCGACGTTACCGTTGGCGGCTGCAAAAACAACCTTGCCATTCCACCACACTTCCAGCCCGTTATCAGCAGAGCAACCAGCACGTCTTGCAAAGTCGAACTGAACGGTAATTTCTTCATCCGCGACCAGATTCTGAATATCCTGATAGATATGTGTGTTACCGCTGACATCAAGCTCACTGACGAGGTTGCCATGTCCTTCAACACTGAGGCCGTAAGCCTGAGCCGAGTGGCGGGCTTCAAAGCCATTAGTGAATTTCCAGCCCGTCTCACCTTGTTCAAAGTCACCATTGACGATCAGATTACGTGACTGGGAAGACATGATCCGCCGATCATTGTCAAATGAATTCTGGATACCTTCCATATCCGGGGTATCAACACCCGTTACGGAACCTTTCAGGCTTCCCTGCAAATCAGAAGCGATTTCATCAATTTCTGTCAGTTTAAAGCCATTCAGGGAAGAAACTTCCGGCAGATTAATGGCTCCGCGCCCTTGATGGGTTCCCGATGTATTGGCTTCATCGCCATTGACCAGATAGCTGATCCCCTGACTGCCCACATTTCCCAATAATGTTTGTTTAACATTAGCAAACAATGTATCCAGCTTATTGCTTTGGGTATTGCTTTCCGCCACGGCAAGGCTATAGAAATCCCCGTTGCCCACCTGAATTGCCACGTTATTGCGGGCATAAGATGCGTTGATATTCAAGCCATCACCCACACGGATGTTGGCATTGCCCTTACCTTTCATTACTGAAACATTCAGGCCGTCACCCACGCGGGTATTGACGTTGAGTTTACCCCAAGCCACATTGACGGAAACGCCATCGCCGACTTTGGTGTTAACGTTCAGATCGCCATGAACAGCAGTCACGCTTAGTCCATTGCCCACGGTAGTCGTGATGTTACCCTTACCTTTAGCAGCCGTGACCTGCATGCCATCACCCACTTTGGTGACCACATTGCCCTGGCTCAACAATCCATTGAAGCTATCGCCATCACCGATTTGAGTGACAAGGTTGGCATCACCTTTGGCAAGTACAACATTGCGACCATCACCCACTTTAGTGATAACGTTGGCTTTACCCCAGGCGCCGGTATAATCATCACCATCACCCACATGGGTTATAATGTTAGCCTGCCCCTGAACAACGGTCACTTCCTGACCATCACCCACTTTGGTAATGATATTGGCATCACCTTTGGCAAAGTTATAACGATCGCCATCACCAGCATGGGTCAGGATATTAGCTTTGCCCCAAGCTGCATTGATACCTAATCCATCACCCGCTTTGGTAATGATATTAGCGTCACCTTTGGCAAACCCGACCGTTGTTCCATTACCAACATGCGTCATAATGTTGCCGATTTTGGAAACTAACAGGCCAACTGTGGTTCCTTCACCGACTTTGGTAAGTACGTTACCTTTTCCGGCCAACAAAGCGGCTGTCGCGCCATCACCAACATGCGTCACCACATTGGCTTCAGCCGCCGCCACAACGCCCATGAAGTCGTTACCGACTTTTGTCACAATGTTGGCCTTGCCTAATGCAAGTACGCCTGTCAAACCATTGCCGATATGAGTCATGATATTGGCCTTGCCAAACATAGCAGCAAGCGTTGTGCCATCACCCACTTTGGTCATGACGTTGGCCGTGCCAGCAAACAAACCAATGCTTGTTCCTTTTCCGACATGGGTATAAATGTTGGCTTTACCCACCATCAATGCCGCTGTCAGATCATCACCCACTTTGGTCAGCACGTTTACACCGCCAATCATGGCCGCAAAAGTGGAACCATCACCAATCTGGGTAAAGATATTGCCTTTGCCAATCATGGCAGAAAGTGCTTCACCGTTACCGACTTTGGTTGCAATGTTGCCTTTAGCAATCATCAACGCAACGCTGGTGCCGTTACCAATGTGGGTGTAAACATTGCCAAGTGCCAGCATCAATGCCAGTGCATCGCCGTTGCCGACTTTGGTGAAGATGTTGCCTGCACCGCCCATCAGCGCCCAGGCATTGCCCTCTCCGACATGGGTGAAAATATTGCCAATCCCGACCATAGCCGCAATCGTTGTATCATCACCGACTTTAGTGAAGATGTTGCCTGCTGCGCCCATGACGCCCAGCGTTTGTCCATCACCAACATGTGTCAGGACGTTGCCCAGACCCAGCATAATGCCCTTGGTGTCGCCATCACCGACTTTGGTCAGGATATTCGCGCCGCCCAGCATAATACCGGTAGTTTTGCCATCACCAGCATATGTCAGAACATTGGCACCACCGCCCATGATAGCCTGTACATTTCCTTTGCCCTTTTTCGTCAGGACATTGGCACCGCCCAGCATAATACCGGTAGTTTTGCCATCACCAACATGTGTCAGAACATTGGCACCACCGCCCATGATAGCCTGTACATTTCCTTTACCCTTTCTCGTCAGGATATTGGCACCGCCAGCACCACGAAACTCTGTATTACCAAACTCAGAACTATGTTCAATAACATTGGCAATGCCCGCGCCATAAAAGTAAATATTGCCACGGGTCACGTTGGATTTGATGACGTTGCCGCCGCCTACACCTATATAATGAACATCGCCCGAACTTTCACCACTGCTGGTTGTCGATTTGAACAGCTCAAGATCACGATATTCATGCATATCAGGCACACGACCGGAAGTTGTGCGCACAGTATTCACGCTGTAATGAAGATCACTCAGCGAGTAGCCACCAGTTTCCATACAGTGATAACCGTTGGCAGGAGGGATATTTTCATTCGCCACATTAGCGGTGTGATCACCTTCCTTATACCAAGGACGTGCAATATATTGCAGTACTCCTGTTTTGGGATCGTTCCTCAGTTCAACCACAATAATTTTTGTGTATATGTCGTGTCTTGTGGCGTACACATAAGTGTTTGGCATACGATTGGATTTCACAGCTTTTACATCAATGGTAGTTCCATCTCTGTCAATCGCGTAACCACCCATTTTCGCGTCTGACAAAGTAATATCTGCCGCGTCAATCTGGACACCATTGCCATAATTCACCCATTCGTTTTCTGTCAGTTTTTTCTCAACGGCATGAACCGTTACCGGTTTCCGTTGTTCAACGGTCAGATTTGATAACGTGTATGCACCGTCAGTACCGACTGAATTAAAGCCATCCTGAGCAGAGATATCTTGTTTTTCCAGCCCCTTAAGATGTTTACCTTCTTTATACCAAGCCGTTGAAACGTATTTCAGTTTGCCAGTGTCAGGATCATTGCGGAGCTGAACCTTGTTGATTTTAGTGTAAGTACCATCCTCAAACGCAAACAGGTAAGTGTTCGCCTCCCGCGCCGATTTAAACCCTGTCACCTGATGGGAGTTGCCAATCCATGAACCACTCATGGTTGCAGTTGTCAGCACAACCTCTTCAGCTCTGGCATATTCCATCCCTTCGCTGCCTAAGTCATTGGCTGCACCCTTGCGGGTAATTTCATTATAGGCACCCGCCCCCGTGAAATAGATATTACCGTGCGCAACATCGGAGTAGAGGCTATTATATCCACCCCCCCCCTCAAACCGGATATCTCCCCGGGTTTCAGAATAAACATCATCCGCCTGACGTGTACGCTCAAGACGGTTATAAGCCCCCGCACCTTTCAGAGTGATGTTGCCGAATTTACCCTTACGAGAGAGATGGTTATATGCCCCGCCACCCGTAAAACTAATATTACCCGTCTCGACTCTGGAGCTAATGACGTTCGCGGCACCAGCACCATTAAAGGTCACATCTCCCTTAGAACCCTGATATCTGTCAAACCAAGTACGGTCGATCTTATTGCCGGCACCTGCGCCGCTAAAAGACAGATTGCTCCACTGGGTTTCATGCCAGATTTCGTTGTATGCACCTGCGCCCTTGAAACTAACGTCACCCTGCAACCCTTTGCGGGTAATACTATTGTATCCGGCAGCGCCAGAATAAAATATGTCATCCTTTTCACCGATACTGGTACCGGTATGATTGATTTTTACCGCACCGGAAACACCTTCAAATGTTATTGCTCCACCCTGTGTCTTAGTAATGGTAGTGTAGCCAGTTACTCCTTTCACAGTAAGATCGCCACTAGTGTCATTGACTTCCAGATAGCCAGACGCTCCCACAATTGTGTCATTGCCCCATGTTGTATTGACTAACGCACTAAAAGAACCGACGACGATATAGTCGTTTCCACCATAAGCGTTAATGACACCACTACCTAATCTGATGGCATCTATTTTGTGTCCACCATCATCATCTTCATATACCCCAGTAAAGAAATATTCTGCACTGCGGTTAAATGATTTCCCCATAAAATAATCCTTGGGTAGAAAAATTAAACATTAAACCACTGTACCTTGCGGATACAGCGGTCATTTTGAATATCCAGAGTTCCCCTGACTGTGCAGGCTTTTTGCCCTTTCCATGCTGCAAAGACACGCCGACGAAGATCGCAGGCAATGTCACGGGCATGTCCGAAAGGCGCAATCATTTCTGGAAAAAAGATATGCTGACCAGAACGCCAGTCTTCCCGCGATATTTCTCGCTCTCCCGCAAGAATCGCCTCCCGACTGCTGTCAGACAAAAAAGCCCAATTACAAAAAGCAACTGGGCGTTTATGTTCATCTTCGTAATAGCAAAACTGATTAAGCTCAAATGACGGCAAGATTCGTTGTTGCCACTCAGCAACCAAATAGCGTCGGTGCAAAGGGGAATGTTGACAAAGCAACATTACCCCACCAATCATTGCCTGTATTTCAGTCGTACTCAGTGTTGCTGATTGATGTGTGACCATCATAAGTGAGCAACCACTTGACTAGGAATGTACAGATATTATTTTGATGTTTCTGAATTGCGTGTTACGCGCTTTTTAGGCTCAGTGGTTTCTGCAACATCAGCTGTTTCTGCAACCATCGCATCAGTTTGTGCCGACGTTTCAGTTTCATTTATTTCTGGCATAGGTAAAAAACCTGCGGCAATCAGTTTATTGATTTCAGCTTCCATTCTGGGATCTTCAAGCATGTTTTTTACCATGGAAACCATATACATAAAACCCGATGCAGGCATATGAATAGTTTGTTTTAATTGTAATTCCTGATCACTTTCTGCCAATATGCCATTTGCCATTCGATTAGGATCTTGACCAACAAAATAAAGGGAGAACACACCTTTGTTATAATTAACGCTTGAAATGGTTTGAACGAATTTCTCAGACATATCATTATCCATTAAATAAATATTGATTTAATGTTAAAATATCATTAAAACAAAATGATTAAATGACAAATGAATCCCATATTTATTATGGTTTCATTTATAATTAAACCTCATTACTAAGAACATGACTACAACTGCTTGAACTGCCTCAGCAG
>NZ_LFCV01000054.1 GCF_001037465.1 Xenorhabdus khoisanae | reverse complement strand
TTTTAAACGTAAGAAATAGTCAAACTGAAGCGTTATAGCATCAAAATAATTTGATAAAAATTCAATAAAAACGAATTAAAATTCAAGTTAAAAATAGTCAACGAACACTGGCTTACGTAAAAGTACATAAATCAATCAACATATCCAAAATAGAATGGATGACTTTAAAACCAATGAATCATTGGCCTACACTACATTTTTATCTACTACATTTTTATCTACTACATTTTTATCTACTACGCTTTTCCCTATAACATGTTTCCCTACAGCATTTCTTACGACAATATTTTGTACAACAACAGCCTTCACATAACTGTTGTAAGCTAGCGGAAATTATCAGTAAGTTATTAAGAAATATACCCAATAGATTTCAAGTTATAGCAATTTGGTAAGCAAACCTAACCAACGAATTAACAACTTGAAAAATAAAGGGTATATAGCTGTTCAATCAAATCATTTATGGTTAAATTAACGCGCCATAAATCGTTAACAATGCCACAATAATCACGATCGTGAACGTCGCTTTTTTAGCTAACGTGACAGCAGCAACTGGCGTTTCTACAGGGTTAAGGTGAGGTGCTTTACTGAGCGCAAATTGAGCCAGCTGGCTGACTACCTTATATTGCGATGTCCGAAAATCACTGAGCGATGCGATCCAAGCTGGTAAAGCTTTCTCGCCATGCCCCAACAAAGCATAAGCAATACCTGCCAAACGTGCCGGAAGCCAATCCAACCAGTGTAATATGCCATCAACCCCGGATTGCGCGCGCTGCACCGCCGTTGCATGTTGTGCTAACCATCTTTGGTAAGCTCTAAGGCAACCGTAACCCATCAAAATAGCAGGACCAAATTTTCCCCACACAATCAACCAAAAAATCGGTGCGAGATAATAACGGAAATTTATCCAGATTAAGGCATTCTGTATTTCACGCAATCGTTCATCCTTTGTGGTATCGGGCACGGTTGCAGTGTTAGATGATGTTGTATCTGGTGACGTTCCCTGAATCATCATCAAACGAGTAAGATGGATATTCTGTTGTTCGAGATCATCATGACGTACCGCCTGAAGATATCCACGATAGTCATGACGTAATCCCCCTGCGCCAATACATAACAAGCTGATGATAATACTCAATAAAATCGCTGGAATGCCAAAAGCAACAGAACTCGAAATATCAATAAGCTTCCAAGTTAATAAGGCAACCAGTAAGGTTATGACTAAACTGCCCCACAATGAATGTGATTTTATTCTGGCAAAAAGCGGGGATAAATAACGTTCTAACTGCCAATGGTCTCCCATTTTAAAAACACGTTCCCATGCCAGTATTAACAGTAGAATAAAGAGAGTCATCCAACTCACTCCTTCAATAGTTGTCGATAGTAATCCCAATAAAAATATGGCCCTGGATCAGTCTTTCTACCCGGAGCAATATCACTGTGTCCCACAATATTATTGTAGATATCAGGATATTGGCTGATAAGTAGCTCGGTGATTTCCGCCAGTTTAATATACTGAATTTCAGTAAATTCCTCGTAATCCGTGCCTTCCAATTCAATGCCTATCGAAAAATCATTGCATTTCTCACGGTCACAGTAGCAGGAAACACCTGCATGCCAAGCTCTTTTATTGAAAGGCACATATTGAACAACTTCCCCATCGCGTCGGATTAGGCAATGAGCAGAAACACGCAGGTGTTTGATCTCATCAAAAAAAGGATCATCATTTGGATTCAGTGTCCCCATAAATAATTGATCAATATAAGGGCCACCAAATTTTCCGGGAGGTAAGCTAATGTTATGAATAACCAGTAATGATGGAACTTCATCTTCTGGGCGCAGATCACAATGTGGAGAGATAACTTTTCTTGCAATATCAATCCACCCTTCATGCAGTTTCATTCTTTTACTTCTCCCTTAATAATTCACTATCACGCCATTCCAGCCAATTATTTTAATTCACAATTCATGTGACTACTTAAAGTGTAACAGCTTAACATGTCAACATCTTCAATTGACCAAGATCGATGACGTTTTTTATTTACGATCAAGTTCGAAAATTTTTTGCAAAAAAATGCAACACATTATTATTTTTTCAAACCAATTCCATAAATATAGCTAAAGCTATTTTATTTTCCTCTGTTTACTTCATGCTTACTCATATCTCATTTATCTGTAACCAAATTTGATAGCCTGCTCAAATAAGTATAAGGAAGAAAAATGAATCAACACGGATTTACATTAATAGAATTGATGGTTGTTATGGCAATTATATCTATCCTCGGCGCAATTGGTATTCCCAGTTATCAGGGATATATCCAGAAAGCAGCATTGACCGATATGCTGCAAGCTATTGTGCCTTATAAATCCGGCGTGGAGCTTTGTCGCTTTGAAACTGAAAATTATAGAGACTGCCATTCTGGTCAAGCGTCCATCCCATCAGGTCACAATAGTCGCTATGTCAGTACCATCACAGTAAAAGAGGGTGAAATAACGGTCGTAGGGCAACAAAATCTCAGCGGACTTAACGCCATTTTAAAACCAACTCAAGATGCAAAAACAGGTATCACACAATGGAATACTATTTGTGAGTCTAAAAATGAATCATTAAAACTAAAATGTCAGGAAACCTTAAAATTCTAAAAACACACTTTCAAATAACCATTTAAAAACAGGCGTGTTAAATAATTAACCTATCAAAGGAATATAATTAATGATAAATAAGGAAAATCTCTTAATGGAAAGAGAAGTGAAAGAATTATGTCAACGGCACCAATCCATTATGATAAAAAAAGATCCCCACACTATTACTATTGCCTGTAGTAAATCACCTAATGAGGATTTCGTCGCTGCATTGCGTTTTATTTCCGGCTTAATTGTTAATATAGACATCTGGCCAGAAGCAAAAATAGAATCACTGCTGATGCAGGAAAAACCCGTTATATCAGAAGAGCATCACTGTGCAGAAGATAATGAAGCGGAGTCTTATCGCATTGATAGTCTGGATAATCGCTATTCTAATCATCATATGGTGCAAACAAACAGCTTTCAGGATGAGAACATAGACACGCCTGTTATTCAATTAATCAATCAAACGATATTAACCTCAATCCAGAAAAGAGCTTCAGATATTCACTTTGAGCCTTCTCAACGTGGTTATCAAATACGCATCCGAGTTGATGGAATATTACATACCATGCATACTCCATCAGCTCAAATGAATACCAGCATTCCCGCTCGTTTAAAAATCATGGCAAAACTCAATATTGCTGAAAAACGCCAACCTCAGGATGGACAATTTGATTGGAGCGATAATACAAATAACGATAGTACAAATAACAATAGTACAAATAACTATGCAATACGCATATCAACACTACCAACCTTGCATGGGGAAAAAATAGTTCTGCGTATTTTAAATACCATACACCAGTTGTCCCTGGAACAACTGGGTATGCCTGAACCACAGTTACAATTGTTAAAACAGAAGATCCATTTACCACAAGGAATGATTTTGGTAACCGGCCCAACGGGGAGTGGAAAAACTGTCACACTCTATAGCTGCCTGCAATATTTAAACCAAGCCAAAAAGAATATCTGTAGTGTCGAAGATCCCGTTGAAATTCCATTGAACGGCATCAACCAAACACCTGTAAATAACAAGATTGGACTAGATTTTGCCAAAGTTCTCAGAGCATTATTACGCCAAGATCCCGATATCATCATGGTTGGTGAGATTCGTGATAATGAAACCGCCGAAATATCAATGAAAGCAGCGCAAACGGGACACTTGGTTTTATCAACACTGCATACCAACTCCACCATCGATACCTTATCCCGCCTGCAAAATTTGGGAATTTCTGGCTACACGACTGCGTCATGCGTGAAGTTGATTATTGCACAGCGACTGGTTCGTAAACTCTGCCCCCATTGCCGCCAGCAAGACATAACTCCCACCATCATACCTAACCTTATCAGTAAGGCAGAAACTCTCCCCTTATCTGAAAAGCAACTTGCCTCTATCAGAAAGTGGAATGCCGTTGGTTGTGACTACTGTTTTTCTGGTTATTACGGTAGGACAGCTATTTATGAATTTCTCGAAATAAAACCAGAACTCCAGCAAGCAATGATATCTGAACATACAAGTAATAACATTTTACATTTACTTGCCTCACAACAGGATTCAACTCTTTTTTCGGCAGGGTTGGAATTAGTGGAAAAAGGAATGACCACCCTTGAAGAGATTTATCAGATTACAGGCCATGAGGCAGTATGAAAATAGAATATATTTACCAATGGCAAGCGATTAACAATAACGGGAAAATCATCAAAGGAGAAAGCCTCGGTCACAGCAAAAAAAGCGTATTTCAACACTTAAGTTATCTCGATTTGCAGCCCTATTCGATTAAATGCAAAAAAGTCATTCATTACAGTGAAAAGGAAATAGCTTATCGCCTACATTTTATTCATCAGTTAAGCTCATTACTGGCTTCAGGCATTCCTCTACTTCGGGGATTAACTATCTTATTACAAGAGTGTAAACATGCACTTTGGCAATGTGTATTAACAGACATGATTCAGAAAATTAGCCAAGGTGAACCATTCTCCACAACACTGGAATATTATCCAAAATTATTTCCTCCCTTATTCAGCCAGATTATTGCTGTAGGAGAACAAACAGGCCAGCTTGAAAATTGCTGTCAATTAATCCTTCATCGGCTGGAACAGCAAGATACATTAAGGAAGAAAATTCAAAAGGCTTATCGTTACCCTTTGATTGTCGCTTGTGTGAGCATTCTCGTTATCATTCTGATGTTGGTTTTTGTCTTACCGGAATTCCGGCACGTTTATTCTTCATTTAATGCTACTTTGCCTTTGCTAACGCAGTGGGTTTTATCAAGTTCTGATTTTTTAATTCATCATGGAGTACTATTGCTAATGGTAATATTGATATCACTGATTAGTTATCTATGGTTACGCCATCACTTTCCCATCGTGCAAACAAAGGAAAAAATGTTCCTGCTGAAACTTCCCCTGTTTAAGCAACTCACGATTTACCAGCAAACCAATCAAGTATTCCATATTCTATTTATGACACAGAAAGCAGGGTTAACACTAACAACGGGGTTGGAATGCGCACTTAATGCCACTCATCACCCGGTTTTTATCACTGGCATAAAATACTTACATCGGCAAATCCAACAAGGGATTCCAATGAGCGATGCTTTAAAAAAAACAAAGTATTTTCCTTCTTTATGTCAACAGTTCGTCACTATAGGTGAAGAATCTGGGCAATTAGAGTTATTTTTATTTAATCTTGCACAATGGTATCAGGAAAAATCCATCAACCTTGCTGATAGTTTAGTTCAATTACTTGAACCTCTATTGATGCTGATAATGGCACTGATTGTTGGTTTATTATTACTGGCCATGTACCTGCCTATTTTCCAATTAGGCACAATATTATCTTAACAATATATTTACATATTGGATTTTTTTTCTCAGGAGCAAAAAGTAGAAGTATTGGCCAATGAATTTCAGGTTACAACGTGGTGTTAGAGAACGTATCCCAAGGGCCATAGTTAATATAGTGAATCATGTGGCTTGTAAAAAAGCGTATTTAACAATTCAACTTGGAAGGTGAGAGGGATATACGCGTTTGTTTATAGCTCATAAGCCTCCCTTGGGTTACAATTTAATTATGCTATCAGAAATATTTTAAGGGATAGAATGGCTTATATTGTTGCACTCACAGGTGGAATTGGTAGCGGTAAGACGACTATCTCTAATGTATTTTCATCCCTTGGTGTTCCTCTTGTTGATGCTGATATTATTGCCAGAGAAATCGTTGCTCCTGGCACTCCCGCATTACAGGCAATCACAGAACACTTTGGTCCCGACATATTATTAGCCGATAGTAGCCTCAACCGCGCACTGCTGCGCCAAAAAATTTTTGCGGCCCCGGAAGAAAAGCAGTGGATCAATGCGCTCTTGCATCCGCTGATACAAAAAGAAACACACAAACAACTGAACCAAGTTACTGCACCCTATGCTATTTGGGTAGTTCCCCTACTTATTGAAAATAATTTAACGCATTCAGCAGACCGTATTTTAATTGTTGATGTCCCCGAAGAAACACAGGTAACCCGAACTATGGCTCGTGATGGCGTGAGCCGTGAGCAGGTCGAGAAGATTCTGGCTGCACAAGCCAGCCGTCAGGCCAGACTGGAAAAGGCAGATGATGTCATCATTAACCACAACAACGAGCAAAATATTGCTTCCCGTGTGGCCGAACTACATCAACAGTATTTAAAACTAGCAAAATCAGTCAGACAGGAAAACCATAATGAGTGATGCAACCTCCGCTATTATTTTTGAACATCCACTCAATGAAAAAATGCGTTCATGGTTGAGGATTGAATCTTCACTGCAACAGTTGGAAAAACAACGCCATCTGGATTCTCAGGCGAGTAGCCTCGCGTTTTTCCGTACAATTGCCGAATTAATTGAGATTTTAGAACGTGGTGAAGTTCGCTCTGAATTATTGAAAGAACTCGATCGTCAGCAGGCAAAATTAAAACAGTGGCTCTGTGCTCCCAATGCTGATACTGCAATGATCCAAAATCTGGCAGGACAACTTAAGGGACGCAGTATTGCTTTGAATCAAGCCCCCAGACTGAGCCAATACATCAAAGAAGACCGCATTATCAGTATGGTACGCCAGCGTCTCAGTATCCCCGGAGGATGTTGTAGCTTTGATCTGCCGACATTGCATCTGTGGCTGCATTTACCCCAATCTGTCAGGGACGAATCCGTAAAAAACTGGTTAGATAGCCTTCGCCCATTACAACAAGCATTGGAAAGCATTTTAGGGCTCATACGCCATTCAGCAGCATTCACTCCTAAAAACAGTCATAATGGATTCTATCAGGGAAATGCTGATGAGGCAGACTTATTAAGATTAAAGCTAGACGTTGTGTTGGGCGAGTTAGTTTATCCACAAGTCTCTGGCTACAAGACACGTTTTGCCATCCGTTTCTTGCCTATGGATAGTGAACATGGCGCAGTGCCCGCCCATTTGTCATTTGAATTAGCCTGCTGTTAACATAGGATTCAAATTTAGCAGGAGAAAGTAAGATGTCTGAAGTATTGACTGTCGAATGCCCTACATGCGGCAACACGGTAATATGGGGGGAAATCAGCCCGTACCGCCCATTTTGCAGTAAACGTTGCCAACTAATCGATTTAGGCGAATGGGCTAGCGAAGAAAAGAAAATACCGAGCCAGAGCGACAGTTCAGAGAATGATAACTGGAGCGAAGATCCAAATCTGGATAAGTAATATCGCCTAACTTCGGTTATGACCGCTATTTCAGTTATGACCACGATTTCAGTTATGACCACTAATACAGCAGCGCCAGTGATATTTGGCGCTACTGTATAATGCCCGATTTCAAAGCCGGACGATCTAACAAATAACCAATTAATAAACTTCTAGCTAATAGAAGTTAATCAATGAAGAGTTAACCAATCAAAAGTTAACCAGTCAAAAGTTAATTCGAACCATCTTTCGTCAGTAAATCCACAATACTACGGTTTGCTGGGGGGAATTCATCAGCAATTAATTTTGATTGCAAAACCCAGCGAGAAGGTTGCCCTTCTTTACCAAATGGCTCATCTTTCCATTCATCGACCAGAAAAAAGTAGAGCGTGATTCTTCTGTCAGGGAAATCATGTGTGATGGTATCCATCATTTCACTATGAGTTGCCGTGATACCCACTTCTTCCTTTAACTCTCTAATTAACGCCTGCTCAGGCGTTTCTCCCTGTTCAAGTTTTCCTCCAGGAAACTCCCAAAATCCGCCCATATGTGAATCAGCACTGCGCTGCGTGATAAAAATCTCATCATTGCTATTTTTAATGATACCTGCTGCAATATGCAGATGTTTTTTTTCCATAATCGCTTTTCTTGCTGTTGATTATTTAACTTAGGTGATTATCCCTTGCAGACTACATTAAAATTAGCTTGAATCGCAAACTTGTATTTCATTCAATGTTTAGCCGATTTCCACCGATTTTTATTACCCATAATCTCACGACATAAAACCTATCATGTAAAAACAAATTGCAAACAGTGTAAGAAATTAGCCTACAAATAGATCCAAACGACTATTTTAAAGATTAAGGAAACACAGTTTATGCAAAATGATGTTCAATCATTAATCGAAGCAAGACACATCGCCTATCAGTTTTCCGGCGAAACAAAGCCTCTCTTTTCTGGCATTGATATGTTTTTGAATGCAGAGCAACATGCGTTAGTGGGGCGTAATGGCATTGGTAAATCCTGGCTGGCATCAATATTGGCAAAACAGACATCTCCCACAGAAGGTAATGTGAAACATTTCTGTGATGTGGGCTATTTGTCACAGGGATTAGCATCTTTTTCTGGTAACGCTGCCGATATGTTGGGATTGACCAATATAATGAATGCTAATGAGCGTGTTCTGGCAGGTGTTGGTGATGCCGCAGATTTTGATGTTATGGAAGGTCATTGGAATTGGCAATTTCAGACTGAATCTCTGCTTGCGGAAGGTGAACTCAATCCAAACATATTAAACCAGCCTTTTGCTTCCCTCAGCGGTGGTGAGCAAACACGGATCAGGCTATTAGCACTAAAAAGGCAAGGTGCTGGTTTTATGATTCTGGATGAGCCAAGTAACCACCTTGATCGGCAAGGGCGCCTTTGGTTGTCTCAATGGCTGGGAACTTTCAGCGGTGGTATTTTGCTGGTAACCCATGATACCCAACTTTTACAACATGTATCGATTGTTTATGAACTTGGTGGATTGGGGTTATCTCGTAGTATCGGTGGATGGGGAACTTGGCTGGAGAGTAAGGAGCAACTAAGGCTCGGTATTCAACGCGAAGTGGATCAAACTCAAAAAAATCTGAAACAAGTTTTGCGTGATAAGCAAAAAGACCGCGAAAAAACCAGTAAAAGGCAAAGCCAAGGCAAACAAAAACGAGAAAATGCCAACCAAGCCCAAATCCTCCTTGATCGTCAACTTGGACGCTCAGAAGCCACGCTGTCACGACAAGCAATACAACACAAAGAACGAATTCAAAGGAGTTCATCACTCGCTACAGACGCCAGAGCGAAACTGGAAATTATCGATCCATTATCAATTGTCGTTGCGACCCCACAAGCGGCTACTGCTCCGCTACTTTACTTACAAGATGTCATCTTACCTTTTGGTTCAGGATCTCCCATCAGCCTGACTATCAATAATGATGAACGTCTTGCTGTCGTTGGTAAAAATGGCAGTGGAAAATCAACCTTATTAAAAGTGATGGCAGGAGATTACTTGCCTAAACAGGGAACTTGCCGAATAACATCTTCGTATCGTTTAATGGATCAACATTTTTCGTTTCTCGATAAAACTCAATCTGCGCTGTATAACTTTCAACGACAGTCACCGGGTTGGACTGAAGATCGCTACCGTACTCGATTGGCACAATTACGTATTCGTGGTGAAGAAGCACTGAAGCCTGTCGGCTATCTGAGTGGAGGAGAACAACTTAAGGTCGCGCTGGCTTGCTTGTTCTGTGGGCCATATGCACCTGCCCTACTGTTATTAGATGAACCAGATAATCATCTGGATATTGAATCACGTGAATTACTTCAAAAAGCATTGCATGATTATAC
Source organism: Xenorhabdus khoisanae (assembly GCF_001037465.1). GTDB lineage: Bacteria > Pseudomonadota > Gammaproteobacteria > Enterobacterales > Enterobacteriaceae > Xenorhabdus > Xenorhabdus khoisanae. The sequence goes on along the minus strand of NZ_LFCV01000054.1, from coordinate 41,694 downwards.
TGGAGCAATGGTACTTATTTCCCATGATGATAAATTCATTGAAAATGTAGGCAATATGCAAGAGTTGGTATTGAAGAGTGACGAAAAAGCTATGGTTTAATCATCAATATAATAAAACCCTCAACCCGATTGAGCGAGGGTTTGAGCTGTTTTGTGCTAATGGTTATGCACCATTAGCACAATTAGCTTTAATTATAAGCGACCGTGACAATGCTTATATTTTTTACCGGAACCACATGGGCATGGATCGTTGCGGCCAACTTTACGCTCTCCTGTTGCCATCTGAGCTTCAGCTTCTGACATCAATGCTCCCTGCTCGGTTTCATGGCTCAGGTGTTGCTGTCTTGCCAAACGTTCAGCTTCCTCACGACGCTGCTGCTCCAACGCTTCAACTTCTTCTGGCATTCTGACCTGAACTTTGCTCAATGTGCTGATCACTTCATATTTCAGTGATTCCAGCATATTGGAAAACATGGCAAAAGATTCACGCTTGTATTCTTGCTTTGGATCTTTCTGAGCATAACCGCGCAGGTGAATACCTTGGCGCAGGTAATCCATCGCTGCCAGATGTTCTTTCCACAATGTATCCAAAGTTTGCAGCATGATACCTTTCTCAAAATTACGCATCATTTCTGCACTGACAACTTCTTCTTTCTGTTTATAAACCTCAATCGCTTTCTCCAGAATGCGCTCACGTAGCGTCTCTTCATGCAATTCAGGTTCTTTATCCAGCCATTCTTTGATTGGCAGTTCCAGATCGAAATCGTTGACTAAACGCTCCTGCAATCCTTCAACATCCCACATTTCTTCCAGTGATTGTGGTGGAATATAAGCATCAATCGTGGTTTTGAAAACATCTTCACGAATGCTGGCAATAGTTTCACTAACATCACTCACATCAAGCAAGTCGTTACGTTGGGCATAAATCGCCCGACGCTGATCATTGGCAACATCATCATATTCCAGTAATTGCTTACGGATATCGAAGTTACGGCTCTCAACTTTACGTTGAGCGTTAGCAATTGCTTTAGTCACCCATGGGTGTTCAATTGCTTCCCCTGGCTGCATCCCGAGTTTACGCATCATGCCGGTAACGCGATCAGAAGCAAAAATACGCATCAAGGAGTCTTCCATTGACAGATAGAAACGCGAAGAACCTGCGTCTCCCTGACGACCCGCACGACCACGTAACTGGTTATCAATACGGCGGGATTCATGACGCTCTGTACCGACAATATGTAAACCACCCGCAGCTAATACCGCATCATGGCGCTCTTGCCACGCAGCTTTGATTTTTTCGATTTCTGCTTCAGTTGGATTTTCCAGTTTGGAAATTTCTGTCTGCCAGCTTCCGCCTAACATGATATCGGTACCACGCCCCGCCATGTTAGTCGCAATGGTCACCGTGCTGGCCTGACCTGCCTGAGCAATAATGTCAGCTTCCATTGCATGGAATTTTGCGTTCAAGACGTTATGAACAATACCGGCTTTAGTTAATGCGTTAGAAACAAGCTCTGATTTCTCAATCGAAATGGTTCCCACCAAAACTGGTTGACCACGGCTTGTACGTTCTTTGATATCTTCAATGATCGCCTCAATTTTTTCTGCTTCTGTCATGTAAACCAGATCAGGTAAATCTTGACGGATCATTGGACGGTTTGTTGGAATGACGATGGTATCTAATTTATAAATAGAGCTAAATTCAAAAGCTTCTGTATCGGCAGTACCCGTCATCCCTGCCAATTTATCATATATACGGAAATAGTTCTGGAATGTGATCGAAGCCAGTGTCTGGTTTTCATTCTGAATTTCAACATGTTCTTTGGCTTCCACCGCCTGATGAAGACCATCAGACCAACGACGACCTTGCATGGTACGCCCGGTATGTTCATCAACAATGATGACTTCACCATCTTTGACAATATAGTCTACATCACGGGTAAACAACGCATGGGCGCGCAGGGCAGCCGTCACATGGTGCATCAGCATAATGTTGGTCGGAGAATACAAGGACTCACCTTCCTCCATCAATTTGGCTTCCACCAATAATTCTTCAACCAGTACCAGACCACGTTCTGTCAAATTGACTTGGCGTGTTTTTTCATCAACAGAGAAATGCCCTTCACCTTGGAAGGTATCTGAATCCTCTTTTTCTTGACGGATCAGTTTCGGGATCAGCTTATCCACTTTGATATAAAGTTCAGAGCTATCCTCCGCAGGCCCAGAAATAATCAATGGGGTACGAGCTTCATCGATCAGAATGGAGTCCACCTCATCCACCAATGCATAGTGCAACTTACGTTGGACTCGCTCTTCTGGGCTGAACGCCATGTTGTCGCGCAAATAGTCGAAACCATACTCATTGTTGGTGCCGTAAGTAATGTCAGCGGCATAAGCTTCACGTTTTGCTGGCGCTGGCATACCAGGCAAGTTAATGCCCACTGTCAGGCCAAGAAATTCAAACAGAGGACGATTGTTTTCAGCGTCACGCTGTGCCAGATAATCGTTCACGGTGACAACATGGACACCTCGTCCGCTTAAGGCGTTAAGATAAGCCGGCAATGTTGCGGTCAGTGTCTTACCTTCACCAGTACGCATCTCTGCTATGCAGCGTTCATTCAATACCATCCCGCCCAGCAACTGAGCATCAAAGTGACGCATACCAAATACACGTTTACTGGCTTCACGCACAGTCGCAAAAGCTTCCGGCAGAATTTTATCCAGTGACTCTCCTTCTTTCAAACGAGCGCGAAATTGCTCTGTTTTCGCTTTCAGTTCTTCATCAGAGAGTTTTTCAAAATCCGGCTCCATACGGTTGATTACATCAACCACTTTGCGTAAGCGACGCAAAGTGCGATCATTACGGCTACCAAAAATTTTCGTTAGTAATTTAATCAGCATAATTAGTACATCTCAGATAAGGCTACTTCTTCTGTAACCAATCAATCATTTCCTAAAAACTGTCTTAATTAAAAGAAAAACAAGACAGAAACATTAAAGCAAAGATAATGGATTGGATATCGGCCCTGCTCTGATACCCTGAGTTTTGGCTACCCAGAGTGCTGGAGTATAGGTATCAGGATGCACAATTTTCGCCATTACAACATCTGAGATAGACTCATCAAATGGCATTGGTGCCTGAGTCAGCATGGCATGCAACGTATCCAGCATAAGTTGCTGCATGGAAGGAGAAGAAATCCGAGTACTTTCTTTTGCTGTTTCGTACCTGACCGGTTCCGTAATCGAAAAAGCAAAAGAAAGTTGACGGATGACATTACGAACAGCGTGTTGCTGCCAGTAATTTAAATAATTCGAGGGTTGACGCTGAGCACTTTTTAGTTGAAATAAATGTAATTGGAACAAATGCTCAAACGAGGAAAAGGCTTGATTTTGGTTTCCTTGGGTAGAGGAAGTGTTTGTATGGGAAAGACTTTCTGTCACTCCGGTAAAAACACTAGGAACACCAATTCCTGTAGCAACCATGCCCAGTAAAAGGTGAGACCAAAAATAACGCCTACCAAATTGTCGCCAAAGATTTAAAATACTCATTAACCCTTCATTAATAAATACTGGAACTGCCTTTATTATGCGAGATAGCCGCCCACAATCACTAGATACGCTATTTGAAGACGCGGCGACTGTCGGGAAAAGCCCACTTCAAGTTATTCAAAGACATGCCATCGCATTATTGAAACTCAACCGTGCCGTTCTCAGTTTGCTTCCTGCTCAATTACACCCATGGTGCAGGGTCGCCAATTATCGCAAACAAATTCTGGTACTGGAAGCAGGAAATGCCAGTTGGATGACTCGGCTTCGTTATGAAATCCCCGTTTTGCTATCTACTCTAAGGAGCGAAATTCTACCATCTTTATCCTCAATCGACATCAGGATTAATCCATCATTAATGGTTAAGTGTGATAATAATGCTCAAAGTCTTTCAGGATCATCAACAAAGGCATTCAATAATGATAATAAGGAATTACCAAAGCGCCAGCTCACTCATGAAAGCGCAAAAACATTAATGATGTTGGCTGAACATAGCCCTGAGAAATTGAAAAGAAGATTGGAACGATTGGCTGCGCTGGCCGGAGAGGGTACCAGTACAGCCAAGAAGAAGCGCTAACGCTGAATAAAAAACATCAGCGAAAGGAGCGTAATAGATAACATAACCCACTGGTGCATCATCGGAATGTTCTCAACACTCTTTACCAATACATATGCTAGCAATACACACGTTAGCCATTACGCCAACACCAAGGATGGAGCACGGAAAGCCAGTGGCATTTCAGCTTCATCTTCAAATGTGACAAACTCCCAAGCGCTTTCCTGTGCCAAGACTGTTTGCAGCAGCTTGTTGTTCAATGCATGGCCTGATTTGAACGCAGTAAAGGCGCCAATGATGTTGTAGCCACACATAAACAGATCGCCGATCGCATCCAGCATTTTATGGCGTACGAATTCATCTTCGAAGCGCAAACCATCTTCATTGAGTACGCGATAATCATCTACTACAATCGCACAATCGAAGCTGCCGCCAAGGCACAATCCTTTAGATTGCAGATACTCAATATCGCGCATGAACCCGAAAGTACGTGCACGACTGATCTGGCGAACAAATGAATCTGCTGAGAAATCCAGAGCATAACGCTGCGAGCCGGAATCAATCGCGGGGTGGTTAAAGTCAATGGTAAAATCGAGACTAAAACCGTGATAAGGCGATAATTCAGCCCATTTATCACCCTCTTCCACACGAACGCTCTCTTTCATGCGCACGAATTTTTTCGCTACATTCAGTTCTTCAATACCCGCATCCAATAGCAGGAAAACGAACGGGCTAGCGCTACCATCCATAATCGGGATTTCTGGCGCATCGACTTCAACAACAATGTTATCGATACCCAGCCCTGCCAACGCTGCATTCAAATGCTCAACGGTTGAAATCCGTACATTATGCTCATTCACCAGACAAGTGCAGAGCATGGTATCACGTACAGATTTGGCATCTGCCGGAAAATCTACCGGAGGATTCAGGTCAGTACGACGATAGATGACCCCGGTATTAGCCGGTGCTGGACGCATTGTCAGCGTGACTTTTTTGCCAGTGTGCAAACCGACGCCGGTCGCTTGAACAATACGTTTTAATGTCCTTTGTTTGATCATCGTTTATATCTCGCAATATTACTTATCCTGCCAATCACTATAAAGCATGATTGGCAGGATAGTTTAGCACAAAAAGCGGAGAAACCAATTTTTTAGCAATCAATCAGCCTGCTTGCGTAAAAATGCAGGAATGTCCAGATAATCAGGTTCCTTGCTCGTATGCGTACTCTGGTCATTAACGACTTTGGCTGCTGTTTTGTTCTCATCAGACAATGAAGGAATGCCACCAGGCATCTGCTGGTAACGGCGATCCATCGTGTTTGCCTGAGGCGCTTTGTTGTTGGTCACCAGCGTAATTTCCGGACGTTTATCCATCCCAATGCCGGTAGCCACGACAGTAACGCGCAACTCATCGTTCATATCTGGATCCAGTGACGTACCGATAACTACCGTTGCATTATCAGAAGCAAATGCACGGATTGTGTTACCCACCGTTTCAAATTCATCCAGTCGCAGGTCGAAGCCCGCTGTAATGTTAACCAGAACGCCGCGTGCACCAGAAAGATCAATATCTTCCAGCAATGGGCTGGAGATAGCCATTTCTGCTGCCTCTTCCGCTCGATCTTCACCTTGTGCAATACCAGATCCCATCATGGCGTAACCCATTTCAGACATCACGGTACGAACGTCAGCGAAGTCAACGTTCATCAATCCCGGGCGGGTAATCAGCTCGGCAATACCCTGTACCGCTCCTTTCAGAACGTCATTGGCTGCACCGAATGCATCCAATAGGGAAATACCGCGACCCAGAACTTTCAGTAACTTATCATTTGGAATGGTAATCAATGAATCCACATGTTTGGACAGTTCAGTGATCCCTTGTTCCGCGAAGGCCATACGTTTTTTGCCTTCAAAATTAAATGGCTTAGTGACAACAGCTACAGTCAGAATGCCGAGTTCTTTGGCAATTTCGGCCACAACAGGGGCTGCACCGGTTCCTGTACCACCACCCATGCCTGCGGCGATGAATACCATATCAGCACCTTCCAGTGCGGTACGCAGTGATTCGCGATCTTCTTCCGCAGCAGTACGGCCAACTTCAGGGTTTGCGCCAGCACCCAATCCTTTTGTAATGCCGTTGCCAATCTGGATAGTCTGACCAACAGCCGTCTTACGCAGCGCCTGAGCATCGGTGTTAATCGCAAAGAAGTCTACACCTTCAATACGCTCACGCACCATGTGCTCTACAGCATTACCGCCGCCGCCGCCGACGCCGATGACTTTAATCACCGCGTCGTTGGTTAATTCCAGTGGTTCAAACATAATTTCTCTCCGTTTTGTGCCTTTATATCAAGGCCGGCGACATTGTCGTAGCCTCTGTATAAAAAATCAAAATTCTTTTCTCAGCCAGTGACTGACTTTCTTAAACCAGCCGCTCACTGACGTTCTTTTATCGGCATCAGAGTCTCCCCCAAGGTGAGATTCTTTGCCATAATGCAGAAGCCCAACTGCTGTTGAGTAGCAAGGCTCCTGCACATAATCTGTCAACCCGGTGATGTTCAGGGGACGACCAATGCGCACTTGGGTATGGAATACCCGCTGGGCACAATCGGCAAGACCATCAATCTGGGCGCCTCCGCCTGTCAGGACAATCCCCGCTGCCAAGTGGTGTTTTACTCCCTGCTGACGCAATTGATCCTGCAATCGCAAAATTTCATCGTTTACTAAATTCAGCAGTTCGGTATAACGAGGCTCTATCACCTCAGCCAATGTCTGACGCTGCAAACTGCGAGGAGGACGACCTCCCACGCTCGGGACTTCTACACTCTCATCCTTGCTGACTATTGAGCCCAGTGCGCAGCCATGGCGAACCTTGATGGTTTCCGCATCACTTGGAGGAGTACCAAACGCATAGGCGATATCACTGGTCACCACATTGCCTGCGTAAGGAATAACCTTGGTATGACGCAACGCACCGCCAGTGTATACAGCGATATCCATCGTGCCGCCGCCAATATCAACGACACATACGCCCAATTCACGCTCATCTTCCGTTAGCACAGCATAACTTGCTGCCAGTCCGGCAAAAATAAGCTGGTCAACTTTCAGACCACAACGTTCAACAGCTTTTACGATATTCTTCGCCATGTCGTTATGGCAGGTAATCAAGTGGACTTTTGCCTGCATACGCACACCGGACAGCCCGACTGGATTTTTGATCCCTTCCTGATAGTCAATCGCATATTCCTGTGGGATCACATGCAAAATACGGTGTTCATCACGAACACGAACCGATTTGGCCGTATGGACAACGCTGTCCACATCATCCTGTGTAACTTCTTCATCTGAAATCGGCACCATGCCAATTTCGTTCTGGCAACTGATATGCTTGCCGGAAAGCGCCAGATAGACTGAAGAGATTTGGCAATCTGCCATAAGTTCAGCCTGATCAATGGCTCGCTGTACGCATTTAACGACCGACTCAAGATCGTTGACACCGCCTTTATCCATGCCGCGAGATGGGCAACTTCCTACTCCGATAATATTAACCATACCATCGGGCAGAATTTCACCAACCAGGGCAGATACCTTTGCTGTCCCGATTTCAAGGCCAACTACCAATTTTCTGTCCGTTGATTTGATCATCGTTATTCTGCCTGTTTCTGTATTATTACCAGTCACTGTTTGTTTTCTTGCCCGTTCATTGAAACCGGCGTATCGGTTAATATAGGAGCCCAACCTACCGCAGCACCGCTGTCATAACGTAAGTCAACATAATCCACGCGCTTTCCCGTGTTTTTCAGCAACACAGGATAAAGTTCAACAAAACGTTTCATTCGCTCCATTTTATCTCGATTTCCTAACTCCAATCGGATACCGTTATCCAATATCAACTGCCAGGAGTTACGCGCTGTCATGATCACCGTGCTCAATTTGATTTTATGTCCTTCAAGCAAGGCCGCCATTATTCGATATTCATCCAATACGTCTTTTTCTCTGCCTTCTGGTCCCTGTAGCATCGGGTATTGCCCGTTTGCACTGCGTTCCATTGGCAAGCTGAATACCCGGCCTTCTGCATCCAGCATTTGGGTGTCATTCCAGCGCGCATAAGGAACGTATTCTACCAGATGTATTTTCAGTTCATCAGGCCATTGTTTACGTACAGTGACCTGCCGAATCCATAGCAGTTGTTCAATCTTTTCTTGAATGACGTTGACATCCTGAGTCATAAATGTCTTGGGTGCCCCCAAAGACAAAATAGCCTGTCTGACATCATCATTCGTGGTGTAATGGCGTTCACCAGTCAACACCAGTTTTGAGAGCGGTAATCTGTTCGAATCCTTCATCCAGTCCAAGGTCATCCAGCCTCCCCATGTGATGATACCAATCACCATTAGGAAGAAAATAATCCCTACCAGATAATAACCATTACTGGGACGAGCTCCCTGAGCTTCACTCTCCCGCTCCCGGAAATTCCGGGCTGCCTGTGACATATCAATCAGCCAATTCCAAAATTCTCGCTACGAGTTGAGAAAAATTGAGTCCTGCCTGACGCGCAGCAATGGGCACCAGGCTATGGCTGGTCATGCCCGGGGAAGTATTCACTTCCAACAGGTAAAAGTTACCATTGCCATCGTCCATAATATCGACTCGTCCCCAACCACTACATCCCAGCGCCTTGTAAGCCCTTGATGCGATCTCTATCAGTTCCTGTTCTTTTTCCGCACTTAAACCGCTTGGGCAGAAGTATTGTGTTTCGTTGGAAATATATTTCGCATCGTAGTCATAAAACACATCCGGAGCTTGGATACGGATTGAAGGAAGCGCCTCATTCCCCAAAAAACCCACGGTATATTCAGGCCCAAATAACCATTTCTCAACCAACACATTAGTGTCGTACTGGAATGCCAATTCCAATGCGCCGCGCAATTCGGAATAGTCATTCACTTTAGTCATCCCTACACTGGAACCTTCCAGATTGGGTTTAATCATTAATGGCAAGCCTAATTCTTGAACATACTCTTTGAGTTGAAAATCATTAACTTGTTCAAATTTTTGAACATTAATTGCGACATAAGGAGAAACCGGCAGTTTTGCTCCTTGCCATAGATGTTTTGTGCGCAATTTGTCCATTGACAAGGCTGAGGCCATAACACCACTACCGGTATAAGGAAGTTGTAAAAATTCCAACAAACCTTGCAGAGTGCCATCTTCACCGCCACGACCATGTAGCGCGATAAAAACTTTACTGAATCCTTCTTCCTTGAGTTTAGTCACATCAAAGTCTTTTGTATCAACTGAGTGAGCGTCAATACCGGCTTCTTTCAGCCCTGCCACAACAGCTTGTCCTGACAGCAGTGATACCTCACGTTCAGCGGATGTTCCACCTAACAGAACGGCGACTTTATCAACCATGATGTTCTCCCTCATTAAAAGATGGCTGTAATTTTGTTTCAGCCAGATTGCGCGCTATTTTACCGATATTACCGGCACCCTGTACCAATACTAAGTCGTTGTTTTCTATTACTTGTGACAGCATGACTGAAATTTGCTCAGGCTCTGACACGAAAATCGGATCCAATTTTCCACGGCTACGGATAGTACGGCATAACGAACGGCTATCCGCTCCAGGAATAGGGGTTTCACCTGCTGCATATACATCCAGCATCAATAAAACATCTACCTGATTCAGAACATTGGCAAAATCATCATATAAATCACGCGTTCTTGAATAACGGTGCGGCTGGAATACCATCACTATACGTTTATCCGTCCAACCAGCCCGTGCAGCTTTAATCGTAGCGTCAACTTCAGTTGGATGATGACCATAATCATCTACCAACATCACACTGCCGTCTTTCCCATTGATATGCCTGAGGGAAAACTCACCCAGGAAATCAAATCGACGTCCGGTTCCCTGAAATTCTGCCAGTGACGCCAAAATAGCAGCATCATTGATGCCCTCTTCTGTCGCTACAGCCACAGCAGCCGTCGCATTCAACGCGTTGTGACGCCCCGGTGCATTTAACACCACATGCAGTTCTGGCAAATCATGCCGGCTAATAGTGAAGAATCCCTGTGCTCCCTTCTGCTCATAGTGAGTAATACGAACGTCCGCTTCCTCGCTAAAACCGTAGGTTGTGATATAACGCCCAATCCGGGGAATGAGTTCTTTCACAACAGGATCATCAATGCACATCACAGCCCGACCATAAAACGGCAGGTTATGCAGGAAATTAACGAACGTCTGTTTCAGATTTTCGAAGTCTCCCTGATAGGTATCCATATGGTCTGCTTCAATATTGGTGACCACTGCCATCATGGGTTGCAAGTGTAAAAATGACGCATCACTTTCATCAGCTTCCGCAATCAGGTAACGACTGCTACCTAAACGGGCATGTGTGCCTGCGGCCTTCACTAGCCCACCATTAACAAAGGTTGGATCGAGACCCGCTTGCGCATAAATACCGGCAATCATGGCTGTTGTAGTCGTTTTTCCATGCGTTCCTGCAATGGCAATGCCATGACGGTAACGCATAAGCTCTGCCAACATTTCTGCACGGCGAATCACTGGAATGCGCGCTTCACGAGCCGCAATAATTTCTGGGTTATCCGCAGGAATAGCTGTGGATGCAACCACTACGCTGGCATCCCGCACGTTTTCCGGGCGGTGATTAAAATAAATAGTTACGCCCAGTGCAATCAGTTGTTGTGTGACAGGATTGGGCGCCAGATCAGAACCACTTATCTGATAACCTTCATTAGCCAACACCTCGGCGATACCACCCATGCCAGCACCACCTATGCCGACAAAGTGGATATGCCTGACTTTTCTCATTTCAGGCACTGAAGTTCTTAATTTCGCCAATTGTTGTGTATTCACGTTTTAATCTTCACTCGTTATGTTTACTTCACCGTTCTATTTAGAACGGCCTGAATGATTTTCAACAGCATCGATCAACGCTGCTGACACCCGCTCGGTTGCGTTAATGATAGCCACTGAGCGCGCTTTTTCTGCCATTTCCAGTAATTGAGGGCGTTGCCACTGAGTTAACAATTCTGCCACCGCATCGACCGTAAACTCAGGCTGTTCGAGTATCTTTGCAGCCCCTACTTTCTCCAATGGCAAGGCATTCCAATATTGCTGGCGATCTTTATGCTGGAATGGAACAAAAATGGCAGGTAAGCCCGCAGCAGAGATTTCACTGACCGTCAATGCACCAGAACGACACACCACAACATCTGCCCATGCATAAGCCTGTGCCATATCATCAATAAATTCAGTCACTTTGAATTCAGACTTGACCAAATTTTCATATTTTTTCTGGGTTTCTTCCTGAGCGCCCTTACCCGCCTGATGCCATAATGTGACTTTATCGCCCAAGCGAGCGGCGACTTCTGGCATAGTCTGGTTCAGAATTCTTGCTCCCTGGCTACCACCAACAATCAGCACCCGGACAGGGCCTTCACGCCCAACCAAACGCTGTGCAGGCAGGGGCAATGCCAGTACATCTTCCCGTACAGGGTTGCCAACAACCGGCGCTTTAGGAAATGCTCCCGGAAATGCCTGTAAAACCGTTTTGGCAATTTTAGCCAACCAACGATTAGTCAACCCTGCGATACCATTTTGTTCATGCAGAACAACGGGAATGCCACATAACCATGCGGCTATTCCACCAGGGCCAGAGACATAGCCTCCCATCCCCAGTACAACGTCCGGCTGGTAACGACGCATAATCGCTTTTGCCTGCCGAATCGCTTTAAAAATTCTAATGGGGGCCGCCAGTAGTGCTTTGATTCCCTTGCCCCGCAATCCTGAAATTTGAATAAACTCGATATCAATTCCATGCTTTGGAACCAAATCAGCTTCCATACGATCAGCCGTTCCCAACCAGCGAATATCCCACCCTTGCTCTTTTAAATGGTGGGCAACAGCCAGTCCCGGAAACACATGACCGCCTGTACCACCTGCCATCACCATTAAACGCCGGTTTTTGCCACTCATTTGGGGCTCCTTACGAACGCCTGTGCTTTTGTCAGGCGCACTTCATAATCAATTCGCAATAACAAGACAATGGCTGTCGACATCACAATCAGACTCGAACCACCGTAACTCACCAGAGGTAATGTTAATCCTTTCGTTGGCAGCATACCCGCCGCTGCGCCAACGTTGATGAATGCCTGAAAGCTGAACCATACGCCGATTGCGCAAGCCAAAAAGCCTGAAAACCGTTGATTAAGCTGCAATGCCCTGCGACCAATCATCATTGCGCGGAAAGCGACGAAGAATACCATTGCCAACACTAAAACCACACCGAAATAACCTAATTCTTCGGCCAGAATGGAGAAAATAAAGTCAGTATGGGCTTCTGGCAGGTATTCCAATTTTTGGACTGAATTTCCCAGCCCTTGCCCGAAGAAACTTCCACGACCAAATGCCATTAGTGACTGAGTTAACTGATAACCACTACCGAACGGATCATCCCACGGGTTCAGAAAAGAAGTCACCCTGCGCATACGATAAGGTTCAGCAACAATCAGTACGCATACGGCAAATATTCCACAGCCAATGATGGCAAGGAACTGCCATAATTTTGCCCCTGCCAGAAACAGCAGTGCCAATGTTGTAACAAACAACACAATCACTGTGCCTAAATCCGGCTGTGCCAACAGCAAAATCGCCAATGCAACCATGACACCCATTGGCTTGCAGAACCCCCAGAAATTGTTTCTGACTTCCTCAACCTTTCTGACCAGATAACTGGAGAGGTAGCAAAAGAGCGATAATTTCGACAATTCGGCAGGTTGAATACGCAGCGGGCCAATCGCCACCCAGCGTGACGCACCATTGACCGAGCTACCGACAAACAGCACCACAACCAACATCATAATTGTGCACAACAACATGACATTGCTGTAACGCAGCCAGAAATCCATCGGAATGCGCAGCGTGACCAGAGATAAGGCAAAGCACAGTAACAAATAAATCGCATCACGTTGCGCGAAGATAAAAGGATCTTTAGCGAGACGCTGACCAACTGGCATTGAGGCTGATGTCACCATAATAAAGCCGATAACAGCCAGCCCCAATATCATCCAGACCAGGGTACGATCATACATGACGATATCTGTGGTATCTGCTTCCACATTTCCCGCCAACCAATTTTTAAATTTACCAAGGCCTGGAATGGTCATCAGCCTAACTCCTCTGCCAAACGGGCAAATTCATGACCACGATGTTCAAAACCATTGAACTGATCGAAACTCGCGCAAGCTGGCGACAGTAAAACCATATCGCCAACAACTAACTTAGATGCAATTTCTCTCATCGCCTGTTCCATCGTTTCTGTCAGTATTGAGATTTCAGGACGCAATTGCGCCAGTTGATCCCCATCACGACCAAAACAGTAAAGACGAATATTATTCCCTGAGATATAGGGTTTCAGCGGAGTAAAGTCTGCCGCTTTTCCATCGCCGCCCAATAAAAGATAAAGCGTACCTTCCAGGTTCAGCCCATTGAGTGCCGCTTGGGTACTGCCAACATTGGTTGCTTTAGAATCATTTACCCAGCGAACGCCATTTCTCATATGAATCACCTGAAAGCGATGCTCCAACCCAGAGTAAGTCCGCAATGCCTGAAGGCTCGCCGCACGAGGAATACCGACAGCATCCGCCAAAGCCAATGCTGCCAGCCCATTCGTGTAGTTATGTTGCCCAGCCAACTGCATTTCACGGGTTGACAACACAGGGGACTGCTTGACCACCAATTGTTGCTGTTCGCTGTCAAGTTGATAATCCCCGCAGTCCACACCAAAGCTGGTACAACGGCTATCTTTGCCTGCTTCTGGTAACGTCAAAACATCTTGTTCATTCACTACACAGACTTTTGCCTGATCGTAAATTTGCAATTTCGCCGCTCGATACTGTGACAACCCTTTTGGATAGCGCACCATATGGTCTTCGGTGACATTCAGCACAGTCGCAGCGGCGGCTTTCAGGCTGTAAGTCGTTTCAAGCTGGAAGCTGGAAAGCTCCAATACATACAACTGACAAGGCTTTTTCAGTAATTCCAGAGCAGGGATACCAATGTTTCCCCCTACCCCAATCTGCCATCCGGCTTCTTTTGCCATCTCTCCGACCAGAGTAGTCACTGTGCTTTTTCCGTTTGAGCCCGTAATGGCAACAATCGGTGCCATAGCTTCACGGCAAAACAGCTCAATGTCTCCAACAATTTCAACGCCAGCATCAGCCGCTGCCTGCAATTCAGGCGTTGCCAGCGCAATTCCCGGACTGGCAACGATCAAGTCAGCATCAAGCAGCCATTGTTTATTTAAACTGCCAGTGTGGCATTCAACATCATCAGGCAGCTTATCGCTGCCCGGTGGTACGATACGGGTATCCATTACACGCGGAGTCACACCCCGTGTGATAAAAAAGTCAACACAGGAAAGACCTGTCAGCCCTAACCCGACAATGACGACTTTTTTACCCCTGTATTCAGTCATGAATAACTTAGCCATGATTAACGTACCTTAAGGGTTGCCAGACCAATCAGCACTAACATCAGGGAAATAATCCAGAAACGCACGATAACGCGCGGCTCTGGCCAGCCTTTCAATTCATAATGATGGTGAATCGGTGCCATGCGGAAAATGCGCTGTCCACGCAGCTTGAATGATCCAACCTGCAAAATGACAGAGAGCGTTTCCACCACAAATACGCCCCCCATGATGACCAACAGGAACTCCTGGCGCAGCAATACCGCAATAGTGCCTAACGCACCACCCAAAGCCAGTGAACCCACATCTCCCATGAACACTTGCGCTGGGTAGGTGTTGAACCACAAGAAGCCCAACCCGGCTCCTACTATCGCGGTACAGACAATCACCAATTCACCCGCGTGACTTAAGTAAGGTATATGCAGATAGTTGGCAAAGTTCACGTTACCCGTTGCCCATGCCACCAAAGCGAAACCTGCTGCAACCAACACCGTTGGCATGATAGCCAGACCATCCAGCCCATCAGTCAGATTCACCGCATTACTGGTGCCTACTATCACGAAATAACTCAACAAAATGTAAAGCAATCCCAGTTGTGGCATCACTTCTTTGAAGAATGGCACTACCAACTGTGTTGCTGGCGTATCTTTGCCGATGCTGTACATGGCAAACGCCACACCCAAAGCTAAAACGGATTGCCAGAAATATTTCCAACGGGCAATTAACCCTTTGGTATCTTTGCGAACCACTTTGCGATAGTCGTCTACAAACCCAACAATGCCATAGCCCAGTAACACAACCAGTACACACCAGACATAAGGGTTATCCAAACGCGCCCACAACAAAACAGAGAGAGTGATGGAGAACAAAATCAGCAAACCGCCCATCGTTGGTGTCCCGCGTTTACTGAAGTGGGATTCCGGGCCATCATTACGCACTACCTGACCAATCTGTAGCTTTTGCAGATAAGCAATCAGGGTTGGCCCCATCCATAACGCAATGAATAATGCTGTCAGCAAGCCAACAATGGCTCTGAACGTCAGATAAGAAAAGACGTTAAAACCTGAGTGATATTTAACTAAATATTCGGCCAGCCAAACTAACATTGGAAGTTCTCCTTCAGTGAGTTCACTACCTCTTCCATTGCGGCACTGCGTGAACCTTTAATTAATATGGAAATCATTTCGTGTTGTTCCAGTAAAGAAAGCAGCGCTGCAACTAAATCAGCCTTGTTCGCGAAATGCTGCCCTCGACCACTCGCGTCACTAATATGGGTACTAAGAACCCCTACACTGAATACTTTATTTATATTTGAAGATGCTATGGCTTCTCCCACTTCACAGTGGCACTGAACCGCCTGTTCTCCCAGTTCTCCCATATCACCGACAACCATGACCCGATAATCAGGCATCTGAGATAACACATTCGCTGCTGCAATCATTGAGCCGGGATTAGCGTTATAGGTGTCATCCAACACTACTTTCCCCTCTGTAAGATGAATGGGGAATAAACGACCTGAAACTGCTTTTAATCCTGATAACCCGACACAAATATCTTCCAGAGATGCGCCAACAGAAATGGCAAGCGCACTGGCTGCCAGTGCATTGGCAATATTGTGTTTACCCGGCAATGGCAATGTCAGTTCAATCTTGCCGATTGGAGTATGAAGGCAAAAATGTGTTGCCAGTGGTTGTTCAGAAATATCCGTTGCGTAAAAGTCAGCCCCTGCCGTTGATGAAGCAGAGAAACGCCACACTGTCTGATGCTCACTAATACTGTACTGCCAGTTTTCCCAATCATGGCTATCCAGATTGATAATCGCCGTTCCGGTTGGAGCAAGTCCTTCAAAGATTTCACCTTTTGCCTTTGCAATCCCTTCCAAAGAACCAAATCCTTCCAGATGAGCAGAAAACAGATTATTCACCAGAGCACTTTCAGGACGCGTCATCTCAGTGGTATAGGCAATTTCGCCGGTATGGTTAGCACCCAGTTCAATCACGGCAAATTGGTGTTCATCGGTAAGCCTGAATAAAGTCAATGGCACACCAATGTCATTATTGAAGTTACCCGCCGTATAAAGGGTATTTCCACATTGTCGCAAGATCGCCGCGGTCATTTCCTTGACAGATGTTTTGCCCGACGAACCCGTCAAGGCTACGATCCGCGCTTTGCTTTGTTGACGAACCCAGCCCGCGAGTTTGCCCATCGCCAAGCGCGTGTCTTCGACAATTACCTGAGGGCAATCAATATCAAAGCGACGATTGACCAGCAAAGCTCCTACGCCGAGTGGAGCTACATCAGCAACGAAATCATGAGCGTCAAATTTTTCGCCTTTTAAGGCAATGAACAAACCACCGCGCACAATTTTGCGGCTATCGGTTTCCACAGCATGAATCTTGATATCGGCTGCCTGCTGTTCAGTAACCTGATATAGCATTCCACCTGTTATTTGTGCCAATTGCCGGAGTGTCAGTGGGATCATGCGATTACCCCCAACAAACGAGCAACGGTCAGGCGATCTGAATAATCCAAACGACGATTGCCGACCAATTGATAATCTTCGTGGCCTTTACCTGCCACAAGAACAACATCGTCTTCAACCGCTTGCATAATGGCGCTGGTGACAGCTTCAACACGACCATGAATCGCCATTGCCCGACCCGGATCGATAAATCCGTCCAGAATATCTGCCACAATAGCCTGTGGTTCTTCACTGCGAGGATTGTCATCCGTCACAACCACGCGATCAGCCCCCTGCTCTGCAACACCGCCCATCAGAGGACGTTTGCCTTTATCGCGATCACCACCACAACCAAAGACACACCAGAGTTGCCCCTTACAATGCAGACGAGCTGCCGACAGTGCTTTTTCCAAGGCATCTGGTGTATGGGCATAATCGACAACAACGGTAGGGCGGCCCGCTGCGGAAAAGACTTCCATACGCCCACAAACAGGTTCCAAACAAGACGCTGCTGCCAGCAATTTTTCCAACGGATATTCCAATGACAGCAAGGTCGCGAGCGCCAAGAGTAAGTTACTGACATTGAATGCGCCCATTAGAGGACTGTTGAGCGTTCCATTTCCCCAACTTGAAGTAAATGCAATAGAAGCGCCTTTGTCGTGATAATGGACTGCATTGGCCGATAACCAGCGCCCCTGCCAATTTTCCGGCAAGCGGCTTTCCATCGTAATAGCGACCGCATCTGGTAAGCGAGACAACCATTTCTGTCCCACATCATCATCTGCATTGATGATTTTGTGTTTCACATCATGGCTGCCGAACAGCATCCATTTGGCATCTTCGTAATTCTCCATATCACCATGGTAATCAAGGTGATCGCGGCTTAAATTAGTAAAAACGGCTGCCTGAAATGGCAACGCCGCCACTCTTCCCTGAATCAACCCATGTGAAGAAACTTCCATTGCAGCAAAAGTGGCTTTCTGATTAATAAGTTGCTGTAAATCAAGCTGAATATCAACGGCAGAACCCGTAGTGTTTTCGCTGGGCACAACCATGCCCAACAAACCATTTCCTACCGTCCCCATCACCGCACTGGTTTCTCCCAGCCCTTGGCTCCATTGTGCCAGCAATTGTGTTGTTGTCGTTTTTCCATTGGTTCCGGTAACACCGACCAATGTCAACTTATTACCGGGATGTCGGTAAAATTCACCAGCCAGTTTTGACAATTTATTATTCAAATCATCCAAATAAATAACCGGTACACCGTGCACCGTCTGTATCGTGCCGTTATCCGCTTTTCCCTTCGCTTCTGCAATCACCGCAGCAACGCCTTGAGCGATGGCTTGAGGAATATACTTTCGACCATCTGTTTGATGCCCTTGAATTGCAACAAACAGATCTCCGGCAGCCACTTTACGGCTGTCCAATGTCATTTCACGCAGCGGAAGCTCCGGTGTATCAACACCCCATGGAGCCAATAAATCGCGTAAATTACGATCTGCCACTTTAATCCTCTTTATTTATTAATCATAAATTCGTTTTTATCACCCACAGGTAATGCATCTGGCTCAACGTTCATCGTACGCAGAACACCACTCATGATGGCGCCGAAGATAGGCGCTGCAACCGCACCACCATAGTATTTACCTGCCTGTGGATCATTGATGATCACAACCAATGAAAACCGTGGATTATTCACAGGTGCAACCCCAGCGGTATAAGAAATATGCTTATCATTGAGGTACTTGCCATCCGGCCCGACTTTTCTTGCCGTACCCGTTTTAATCGCAATACGATAACCTTTTATTGCTGCCCGTACACCGCCGCCGCCTGGTAATGCAACGCTCTCCATCATGTGCACGACTGTTCGCATAATGTGCTCAGGAAATACCCGCGTGCCCGGTACAGGGGGATCAACTTTGGTAATTGACAGGGGGCGATAAATGCCCAAGCTGCCTATCGTTGCATAGACACGCGCTAACTGTAACGGCGTTACCATTAGCCCGTAGCCGAAAGAAAAGGTGGCCCTATCAAGATCTGACCACCGTTGTTTATTGGTTGGAAATAAGCCACTACTTTCTCCGACCAACCCCAAATTGGTCGGTTTTCCCATCCCAAAACGTGAGTAAACATTTACCACCTCTGAGGCAGGCATCGCTAACGCCAGCTTGGAAACACCAACGTTACTCGACTTCTGTAAGATCCCAGTGATAGTTAACTCAGAGCGTGGTGCCACGTCTCTGATTTCATGACCACGCGAACCATACGTTAATCGGTATGGTCTGGTATCTAACACCGTATTTTCTTTGACAATGCCACTATTCAGTGCACTCATCACCACCAGCGGCTTCACCGTGGAGCCAGGCTCAAAAATATCGGTGATGGCACGGTTACGCATCGCATCTTTCGGCGTTCCAGCCAAATTATTCGGGTTGTAAGACGGGCTATTGGCCATCGCCAATACTTCACCCGTATTCACATCGACCAGTACAGCCGTACCGGATTCAGCTTTGTTCAGTGAGACGGCTTTAGTCAGTTCCCGATACACCAAGGTCTGAAGACGCTCATCGATGCTAAGCATCAGATCATGGGCAGCCCGGCTATCCGTAGAAGCGACATCCTCAATGACACGGCCTGTGCGATCTTTACGCACAGTCCGACTTCCCGGCATACCTGTCAGCCAACTATCAAAGCTTTTCTCAACGCCTTCAATTCCCGTACCATCAATATTGGTCACGCCAATAATGTGTGCGGTCACCTGCCCCGCCGGATAATAACGACGGGACTCCTGACGCAAATAGATGCCCGGTAATTTCAACTTCTCGACATAATCACCGATGGAGGTATTTACTTGGCGGGCAAGGTAAACAAAGCGCCCATTGGGATACTCATTGATTTTGCCGGTTAGTTGCTCTATCGGAATGGATAGTGCATCAGCCAAAGCCTTCCAGCGGGTATCATCCGTGATACCGCCTTTTTCAAATACTTCTTTGGGATCGGCCCAAACAGCATCAACAGGCACACTAACAGCAAGAGGACGCCCGTTACGATCATTTATCATACCACGGGCGGTCGGGACAGCTTGGACGCGCAGGGAGCGCGAATCACCTTCTTTTACCAAACGGTCAGGATTGATTATCTGCAAATAGGCAACACGAATCAAAAGCCCGATTAAAGCGAACCCAATGCCTCCGCACAGCAAGGCAAAACGCCAGCTTACAAAACTTGCTTTATCTTCTTGCTTTTTCAACTTTAAAGAGCGTGCAGCTTTCATCGCCTACCTTTTAGTTGTCAACTGGACTCATTGAATTATCACAATGTTTTCTTTACTTGGATCAACGTGTTGCATCTGCAATTTTTCAGTTGCAATCCGTTCAACCCGGCTGTGATCACCCAGAGCATTCTCTTCAAGGAGCAGGTTACGCCATTCAATATCCTGAGCATCAAGCTGGATCACTTGGCGCTCTTTCTCCGCAGTCAATAAGCGGGTTTGATGGGTGACCGTCACAACACTGATGGCTGAAATCACAACCGCCACCAGCAAAATCAGTGGGATTTTGGCATTGCGGATCATATCCCCGCCAATAACCCCGACTAATCCATGACGCTCACCTGCCATTATTCACTCACCTTTTCAGCAAATCGCAAAACCGAGCTTCGCGCTCTTGGGTTTGTGGCCACTTCATCCTCTGAAGGCTTCATTTTGCCAATGGATTTCAGACTCCGTCCTCCCAACGCTTTTAGTTGCACTTCTGTGAGAGGTAAACCTGCTGGAACCTGTGGCCCCTGGCTGTGTTGCCGGATAAAGCTTTTCACTATGCGATCTTCCAACGAGTGGAAACTGATGACAGATAATCGCCCCTGTGGTGCAAGAACGCGCAATGCACCATCCAATGCACGTTCTATCTCTTCCAGTTCACTGTTAATGTAAATCCTGATAGCCTGAAAGCTGCGTGTTGCCGGATGTTTATGCCTTTCCTTCACTGGGCTTGCCTGAGCAATGAGTTCTGCCAGCTCTCGGGTACGCGTCATCGGTTGTTCCTGATTGCGTGCCACAATGGCTTTTGCGATACGTCTGGCAAAGCGCTCTTCACCAAATGTTTTCAGTACCCATGCGATGTCATCTGCCTCTGCTTTCATCAACCATTGTGCAGCAGACTGCCCCCGCGTAGGGTCCATCCGCATATCCAGTGGCCCGTCACGCATAAATGAAAAACCGCGTTCAGGATCATCCAACTGTGGGGATGAAACCCCTAAGTCCAGCAATACGCCATCAATTTTCCCAACCAGACCCGCTTCTTCTACATAGGTCGCCAATTCAGAAAACGGCCCATGAGTGATAGAAAAACGCGTGTCAGTAATCGCCTTTGACGCTTCAATGGCTTGTGGATCACGATCAATCGCCATTAAACGCCCATTAGGCCCTAGCTTTGACAAAATCAGGCGTGAATGCCCTCCACGCCCAAATGTTCCATCTATATAAATTCCATCTTCTTGAATATTCAATCCATTGACAGCTTCGTCCAGTAATACACTGGTATGTTTTAAATGACTGTTTGCCATGTTTATAGTGATAAATCCTGTAGCCTTGCTGATAAAGGTTCTTGTGTAGACTGTTCAGCCGCAATGTCATTCTGCACTTGCTGATACCAAACTTGCTCGTCCCACAATTCAAATTTATTAAATTGCCCAACCAGCATGACCTCTTTTGTTAGCCCTGCATGCTGACGCAGTGTATTAGCTAATAAAAGACGCCCTGCATTGTCCATTTGACATTCACTGGCGTGTCCCAATAACAAACGTTGAACGCGACGTTCGGCTGGATTCATGCTGGATAAGCGAGATAACTTTTCTTCGATGATTTCCCATTCGGGTAATGTATAAAGCAACAGGCACGGCTGATGGAGATCAATGGTACAAACCATTTGACCTGTTGATTCCTCATTCAGCGTTTCCCTATATCGGGCTGGTACAGTGAGCCGCCCTTTACTATCGAGATTAACCAGTGTTGCTCCACGAAACATACTCAGGTTACCCCTTGATGGCCCAAATCTCCACATTATCCCACAAATCACCACAATTAAGAGTTTACGGATGGTATGAAAACCTTGTCAAGCCAGAGCCCGTGCGCTTTAGCTAGATTTACAGAAAGATTTGGAAGAGAAAAAGCAGGATTTTTTAGATTTGGCTATATTAATAATAGATAACACTATGATAATTTTGAATAAATTAATAAAGCTGTAGAGAGTTTGTTTTGGCGTGAGGTTTAGAGCAAATACTTACCACTTAAATTAATTTATGCAACTCGCCTCTCATTGTTGCCTGATTGTTAATCAATGAAAACCTATCAATAATAAAAATATATTTAAGTTATTGTAGTATAAAAAATAATAACTTTATGAAATTCAATATTTCCTAAAGAAGTAAAAACAATTAAATATCAACCAAATAAAAAAAACCATTACAGGACAAAAATAAACCATATAAATTATATGGCTTAAGTGGCGAATTATTCACTCGAACATTTTAAATAACATGTTATCGTTTTTAGTTGTCATAAAATTATGTTTAGAGGAGTTTTAGTCAGAATAGTCTTAAAATTATGAAAAAAGTGTATTTTGATGATTTTTGTGGGGCAAACTGTACCCTCACTTTCAATGAGGGTACTCAATTAGGCTTTTCGACTCAGCTTACCGCGACGGCATAAATGACGACGCATTCGGGTTATTCCGGGAACGGGTCGCTGTTTTTCATCTAAACTCGCTAATACCAGCCCCAGAGCACATTCAGCGACATCGCGATGACGCTGTGCCACAGACAAAACAGGGCATTCAAGGAAATCGAGCAACTCATGATCACCAAATGTCGCAATCACTAACTGATCCGGTAGACGACCGCTCCGTTTGAGAATGGTATCCATAACGCCCTGAAGTAAGGCAAACGAAGTGGTATACAGAGCCTGAGGGACCGGGTTTGTTTCTAACCATGAAGCAAATACTTCAGCCGCAGCCTCACGCTCATAGCTATTTGCATACAGATAGTTCACTTCCCGTGGGTCATTCTCCCACGCTTCACGGAACCCTTGTTCACGCAAGAAACTTACCGATAATTCAGGCAATGCCCCTAAATAAAGAACAGATTCTGCCGGGAATTGGCGTAATTCCTGCGCCAACATTTTGGCGTCTTCAAGGTCATCACCAACAACACTGATAAAATGTTCACTATCCAGCGCACGGTCAAGGGCAATGATCGGCAGTGAGCGATTTGCCCAACGCTGGTAAAAAGGGTGTTCAGGAGGCAAAGCCGTGGAAACAATGATAGCATCAACTTGACGTTGCAAAAGATGCTCAACACAACGCATCTCATTATCAGGCTGATCTTCAGAACATGCGATCAATAGCTGGTATCCACGTTGTCGTGCCTGACGTTCAAGATAATTGGCAATACGGGTGTAACTCGTATTTTCCAAATCGGGTATGACTAAACCAATTGAACGGGTACGCCCGGCTCGTAAGCCAGCAGCAACAGCATTAGGATGGTAATTGTGTTCTCTGACCACTGCCATCACTTTTTCTACTGTTTTATCACTAACCCGATACTGCTTGGCTTTACCATTGATAACATAACTGGCCGTAGTACGTGAAACACCTGCTAAGCGGGCGATCTCATCCAGTTTCACATTAACCCCTCAGTAATATGATGAAAAAGCCCTACTTTACAATAGGGCTCAATGAATATCTGTATTTTACCCCGCAGATTACGATTTTTCATCGCATAATTTTATCTCCGCGAGAGACGCCAACAATGCCTGAGCGAACCACTTCCACGATCTCAGCCATATCTCTTACTGAATTAAGGAAAGCATCCAGTTTTTCGCTTGTCCCTGCTAATTGGACGGTATAAAGCGTTGATGTCACATCAACGATCTGCCCACGAAAAATATCCGCGCTACGCTTGATCTCTTCCCGCCCATCCCCGCTGGCTTGTAATTTTACCAACATAATTTCACGCTCAACATGAGGCCCTGCTGTCAAGTCATTAACTCGCAGCACATCCACCAATTTGTGCAGTTGCTTCTCGATTTGTTCCAGTACCTTGGCATCACCTTTGGTCTGAATGGTCATGCGTGACAATGTTGGATCTTCAGTCGGCGCTACTGTCAGGCTCTCGATGTTATAACCCCGTTGAGAAAATAGACCCACCACGCGGGATAATGCTCCCGATTCGTTTTCAAGTAATACAGACAAAATCCGGCGCATGATCAGGTCCTCTCTGTTTTGCTTAACCACATTTCATCCATTGCTCCACCACGGATCTGCATTGGATAAACATGTTCAGTTTCATCAACGGTAACATCCACGAAAACCAGACGTTGATTTTCAGTGACTTCATGCAGAGCCTGAGCCAGTTTCGTTTCCAGTTCATCGTAAGTTTGGATGGAAATGCCAATGTGACCATAAGCCTCTGCCAGTTTGACGAAATCAGGCAGGGATTCCATATAGGATTGAGAGTGACGACCTGCGTATATCATGTCCTGCCACTGTTTTACCATTCCCAGAAAGCGGTTGTTCAAGTTCAGAACCAGCACAGGCAAACCATATTGCAGGGCGGTGGACAATTCCTGAATATTCATCTGAATACTGCCGTCCCCTGTCACACACACGACTGTTGCATCAGGTTTTGCCAACTTCACGCCAAGGGCAGCAGGCAGGCCAAATCCCATTGTCCCTAAGCCACCTGAATTGATCCAGTGTCTCGGCTTATCAAATGGGTAATGCAGGGCAGCAAACATCTGATGTTGACCAACATCGGATGCCAGATACGCTTTCCCTTCAGTGAGACGATAAAGGGCTTTAATTACTGCCTGTGGTTTAATTTTCGCGGCGGTGCGATCGTAATCAAGGCATTTGCGGCTACGCCACTGTTCTATAGAAAGCCACCAATCTTTCAGGGCATCAGGGTCTTGGGTATCTTCAGTGGAATTTAACATCTCCAGCATCTGCCTGAGCACCTGTTTCGCATCCCCAACAATAGGGATATCTGCCGTCACCGTTTTCGAAATGGAAGTAGGGTCGATATCAATATGCAGTATCGTTGCTTCCGGACAATATTTTTCCAAATTATTGGTTGTACGATCATCAAAGCGCACCCCTATCGCAAAAATCACATCGGAATTGTGCATTGCTTTATTGGCTTCGAAAGTACCGTGCATTCCCAACATGCCCAAACTTTGCCGATGGGTAGCAGGAAACGCCCCCAACCCCATGAGCGAACTCACAACCGGAATGTGAAAACGTTCAGCAAGCGTCAATAGCTCCGCGGAACATTCTGAATTAATGGCTCCCCCACCAACATAAATCACAGGCTTTTTCGCACTCAGCAGGGTTTTCAATACACGCTTGATCTGCCCCTTGTGTCCCTGAATGGTAGGGTTGTAAGAACGCATCCTGATTGTTTCAGGATACACATACTGAAATTTCAAGGCAGGATTGACGGTATCTTTGGGGAAATCGATAACAACAGGCCCGGGCCGGCCACTTGCTGCTAAATAAAAAGCTTTTTTAATCGTACTTGGAATGTCTTCCGCTTTTTTCACCAGAAAGCTATGTTTCACTATGGGACGGGAAATCCCCACCATATCGCATTCCTGAAAAGCATCATTGCCTATCAGGGAACTGGCGACCTGACCTGACAGAATGACCATAGGAATTGAATCCATGTATGCCGTTGCAATTCCTGTGATGGCATTCGTTGCTCCTGGCCCGGATGTCACCAAAACAACCCCGACTTTCCCCGTAGAACGGGTATATCCATCAGCCATATGAACAGCACCCTGTTCATGGCGAACCAGAATATGTTCAATGCCCCCAACCGTATGCAGGGCATCGTAAATATCCAATACGGCCCCGCCCGGATAACCGAACACATGTTCAACGCCCTGATCGATTAACGATCTCACGACCATTTCGGCTCCTGACAACATCTCCATCGAGTTTGCCTCCAGGCTCTGTTTGCAAGTTATCTGTTTGCAAGTTATTAATAATTGGAACTTCATAAGGCTACTGAAAAATAGCCTTATTTATCCCATTTGTTATTTATATAAAGTGAATCATTACCCGGCGCTATTTTATAGCGTCAAGTTAACTAACATAACGTCAGACACAAGTGTTAGCAAACATCAATTCACATATTAAAAACATTTTTTTAATAAGAGCCCGGCTTTTTCCTGCCATCAATCCTGATACATGGATTCAATTTCACTCTGATAACGCTGTGAAATAACCTTGCGGCGCAATTTCAATGTCGGTGTTAATTCTCCTTTTTCCATGGAGAAAGCTTCAGGCAAAAGAATAAACCGTTTGACCTGATGAAATTTGACAATATTTTTCTGCATATCTTTCAAACGCTGTTCAAACAACTCAATAATTTGATGATTTCGCAGTAATTCAAGACGATCGCGATAATGAAGGTTGATAGATTTTGCATATTCTTCAATTGCTTCATAACTGGGAACAATCAGGGCGGAAACAAACTGGCGGGCATCAGCAATAACCGCAATATGTTCAATAAAGCGATCCTGACCCAACATACCTTCAATCATTTGCGGGGCGATATATTTTCCTGTTGATGTTTTCATCAAATCTTTCAGGCGCTCGGTGATAAACAAATTACCATTATCATCCAATCCACCCGCATCGCCGGTCTTCAGCCAACCATCTTCAGTAAAAGCACGCACAGTTTCCTCTGGACGGTTAAAATACCCCTTCATCACAATAGGCCCGCGCACTTGGATCTCGCTCTCTGTACTGATACGAACTTCAACACCGGGTAATGGCGTACCAATTGAGCCCAAAAGATAATTCTTTTCTTCCCAGCAAGATACCGTTGCACAGGTTTCTGTCATACCGTAGCCATATTTGATATTGAGGCCAATGGACAGAAAGAAACGGGTGATGACATCATCAAGGCGTGCCCCCGCCACTGGCAGGAAACGTACTCTCCCTCCCAACAGATTACGGAGCTTGCTCAACACCAGCTTGTCAGCCAATTGATAGCTGCAACGCGTGAATGGACAACCTTTTTTGTTCTGTTGCTGACGCATCCAGTGGTTTTCGCCACGCTTTAATGCCCAATTAAAAATCATTCTACGCAAAATAGGAGCCTGAGAAACTTTCCCCAAAATTGCGCCATGTACTTTTTCATAAAAACGGGGAACAGAACACATAACCGTTGGACGCACATCAACCATTGCCTCACGTACAAAATTTGTATCCGTCAAATAGACATTCAGGGCTCCGGTATGCATGACATAATAGCTCCATGCCCGTTCGAAAATATGGGACAACGGTAAAAAACAGAGGGACACATCCTGTTTCATCAAGGTCAGTCTTTGGTCATGCAAATAAAGCTGAGAAGCAATATTGCGATAATCCAACATGACTCCCTTTGGTTCCCCCGTTGTGCCAGAGGTATAGATTAGGGTGAAAAGATCATCCAAATCCTGATCAGCAATACGGCTATCAAGTTCTGGCTGATATTGTGCGTGGTCATTATCAATGAAAGCTGATAAATATAGTGCTTGTGGGCATCCCTTTAAATCCACAGACTCATCCATCACAATAAGATGAGAAAGTTCGGGGCACAATTCAATCAATGGCATTGCAATATCATATTGCTCCTGTCCACCCACAAACAGTATTTTCGCGCCTGCATCATTGAGAATAAATGCCGCTTGCTCACAGGTACTGGTTGCATAAAGCGGTACTGTCACAGCCCTAAGCTGAAGAATAGCCAAATCAGCCAATGACCATGCCATACAGTTTTGTGCAAAAATGCCGACTTTTCCCTGCACTTCCACTCCCAATGACAGCAACGCTCTTGCCACGGATTTCGTTGTACACTCGACTTCACGCCAACTCATTTCGAGCTGCTCTGATGACGACCATTGTCGAAATGCAATTTTTTCCGGAGATTCATTGGCTTGTTGCTGTAATCGGTTAACCAAGTGATAGGAATGCAGAAAGTCTGTTATCACAATATATTCCTGTATAAATATTTTCATTCTGCGTACTCAGCAAGCATGCTGCCTACTTTTCAGCTTACAGATGTTAGCTATTTCAACGCAGTCTACCTATTCCCAGTAAAAGGGGGAAGTGTATTTTAAATATCTTCTCCCTCTGAAGGCGAAAATACTTGCAGGATTTGTCGAATAACTACAGATAAACAGAGATAAATATCGTAAGAAGAGCCAAAATACTCAGAGCCCTATACCAGTCATCATTACCAGAACAGGGCTCTTCATACCTTTTATTTTATTCCCGTTCGCCAAGATGACTCAGCAATGATTTCATCCACTGGTGGCCTTTATCTCGATCTGTTGAGCCATGCCATATCAAATAGCAAGGGCGGGAAATTCGACCATCAGGCAAAGGTACGGAACAGATATTTAGCTGTTCAGAGTAATGCTCTACCATCCATTTTGGTACGATAGCGACTAAATAAGTCTGGGATACAATATTAAGAACACTATTTAGATCTGTTCCCTGATAAGAAACAGAACGCAATAATTCTTTGTTCTCATAGTAAGGTTTGCTGAATGAATCTGCATTCTCCAATGCAACAATAGCATGTCTTTCTTCCTGCAATTGCTGCTGGGTAATTCGTTTTCCAATTCTGGGATGGTGATTGGAAACTGCCAGAACCAATTCATCATTAAACAAAGGATAATTATGAAAATCAGGGGATTCTAATTGGGTATAACTGATTACGAATTCTATTTCCTGATATTTTAACTGCTTTTCAATATCATTACTAATTTGTGTTTTAATGACAACTTCGATATTCGAAGAATGTTTTTTTATTTGCCCGACAATTTGAGCAGCCAGACGAATATCAAGCGGGCTACAAATAGAGAGGTTAAATACCCTTGTACTATTATCAGGATCAAACCCCACTCCGGGCAATTCATTATGAACTATTTGAAGTGCCTGTCTGAGTGGCCCGAAGAGCTGTTTTGCCCTGGCCGTTGGCTGAATACCCCGCCCATAACGAACAAATAATTCATCATCAAACATGGTCTTCAAACGCGCTACTGCATTGCTGACAGCCGGTTGTGACATTCCCAATGCCTGAGCTGCGCGTGTGATATTCTGCATTTGCATTACAGCATCAAAAACAGTAAGCAAATTGAGATCTACACTGCGCAATTGGACATCGCATGATTCTTTTTTTCCTGTAGTTACTGAGTTGTATTTAGTCATTATTTCACTCCACTAAACTTATAGCAGTGATCTCATTACATATTGGAATACTGACGATTTCTGAATGCAACATTTTGACATCCAAAACCGCCTTACCAATTAATAAGATCAATTACCCCAATTTGTTGAAAAGTAAATTGAGATTCGTCCTTGTACAAAAAGTAAAAAGCACAACCAATGCATTCTTATCTACGTAGCCGTAATATTTTTATAAGCATGAATATCAATGCGTTATATATGAATAGAAATAACCCAACTTACACTAACGACTTACGTTCAAAACGAGCAGCCAATAATGACAGAATAAAGAGCAGAAACAATTCATAATAAAATGACTGTATTCCAACTAGTTATCAGAACTCTCTATTAATATTTTCTATCAGAAAAAATCCAAAGTATTAATCAGAAATTAGTTCTTCTAATATATCGAGACACAATTTATTAATATTCTATATGGTTATGATTTATTAATCTAAAAACACTGTACCTAAAAACACTGTACTTAGAAATACTATACCTAGAAATACCATGGTTAAAATCCATCTTATCTTTGTTCCCTCAAATCCATCAGTGCATATCCGCATTCATACCGTCATATTTAAACGATCATATTAAAAATCACGTAAAAACGACGGGTTAAAATAACAGACTATACCCAATGGATTTCAAGTTGCATCGCGGCGGCAAGGGAACGAATCCCCGGGAGCATAGATAACTATGTGACCGGAGTGAGTAAGCGCAGCCAACAAAGAGGCAACTTGAAAGACGAAGGGTATACACATTTATCATCCATCAGTGCCGGATTTTACTCTATATATAGATATGAAAAATAGATAAAAACATCGCTAAAAATGTAAAAAATAGTCACCAAATCCAAAGCGCGTTCAATAAACAACCAACAATGAGCATATTTAACTCTGAATTTATATTTATCACGCTTGACATTGTTTTTCAGATAACGTATCTATAAATAAACTGACCGTTAAAACCCAATTAACAAATTTATAAAGGTTAACTTACATGATTCTCTCTATTCGCCTACTAAGCCTACTACTCATCGCCTTCAATGTGCGCGGTATGCTGGTGGGTGCAAGTAAAAGTTAAGTTAACCTCACCAGAAAAAAAACCCGCGCATGGCGCGGGTTTTTTTTTACCTGGACGACGTACAAGAATAAAACATCATTGCCTATTTGACAGGAGCACAACATGAGCCAGCAAGTTATTATCTTCGATACCACACTGCGTGATGGAGAACAGGCATTACAAGCCAGCCTGAGCGTGAAAGAAAAACTGCAAATCGCTTACGCACTGGAAAGGCTGGGAGTCGATATCATTGAGGCCGGTTTTCCAGTTTCTTCCCCCGGGGATTTTGAATCAGTTCAAACTATCGCTCGTGAAATCAAAAATAGCCGTATCTGTGCCTTATCCCGCTGCGTTGATAATGATATTGATGTTGCTGCCGAAGCCCTGAAAGTCGCAGAAGCTTTCCGCTTGCACATGGTCCTGGCTACCTCCAATCTGCATGTCGAACACAAATTGAAAAGAACTTTTGATGATGTTGTCGAAATGGCTGTCCGCTCAATAAAACGAGCGCGCAAGTACACTGATGATATTGAGTTCTCCTGTGAAGATGCCGGCCGTACAGATATCGACAATTTGTGCCGGATTGTCGAGCAGGCAATCAAAGCTGGCGCCACCACTGTCAACATCCCCGACACCGTTGGTTACACAACTCCGTATCAATTCGGCGGTATTATCAGCACATTATTTGATCGTGTACCCAATATTGATAAGGCAATTATTTCTGTCCATTGCCATGACGATTTGGGCATGTCTGTGGCTAATTCAATTACCGCTGTTCAGGCCGGTGCGCGGCAGATAGAAGGCACCATTAACGGATTGGGAGAACGCGCCGGAAACTGTTCACTGGAAGAAGTGATCATGACAATCAAAACACGCCAGAAAATGTTGGGGGTTCACACTAATATCAACCATAAGGAAATCTACCGTACCAGCCAATTAGTTAGCCAAATCTGCAATACGCCGATCCCCGCGCATAAAGCCGTTGTTGGCAGTAATGCCTTTGCTCACTCATCCGGCATTCACCAAGACGGCATCCTGAAGAACCGCGAAACTTACGAAATCATGACGCCAGAGTCCATTGGCCTGAAAGATATCCAGTTAAACCTGACTTCACGCTCTGGTCGTGCCGCAGTGAAACACCGCATGACCGAAATGGGTTATCAGGAACATGACTATGATCTGGATGCCTTGTATCAAGCGTTCTTGAAATTGGCAGACAAAAAAGGACAAGTGTTTGATTACGATTTGGAAGCATTGGTATTCATCAACCAGCAGCAGCAAGAACATGAACATTACCGTCTGGATTATTTCAGCATCCAGTCCGGCACTAATGTAGTTCCTACTGCCACCGTGCGTCTGGCCTGTGGGGATGAAATCAAATCTGAAGCTTCTACCGGTAACGGTACCGTTGATGCTATTTATCAGGCCATCAGCCGAATTACAGGTTATCCACTTAAATTAATCTCCTATCAATTATCCGGTAAAGGACAGGGGGAAGATGCCCTCGGTCAGGTTGATATTATTGTGGAATGCGTTGGCCGTCGTTTTCACGGAATGGGATTGGAAACCGATATCATTGAATCTTCCGCCAGAGCCATGATCCACGTGCTGAATAGCATCTGGCAGGCAGGACAAGTCGAAAAGGAAAAACAACGTATATCCCAAAATCATACGCAAAATTACAGCCAGAACAGTTCTCAGGATAACAACACAAAGGAAACTGCATAATCATGTCTTCAAGCCAATCTATTTCAGGCCATGCCATTTCCGGCAAGCAAGGGGTTACCCAGTACCACATTGCTGTTTTGCCCGGTGACGGCATTGGTCCCGAAGTAATGAAACAAGCCTATAAAGTGTTGGATGCGATCCGTAACCGCTTCAATATTCGTATTACAACCAGTGAATATGATGTAGGAGGGATAGCCATTGATCGCCATGGTTGCCCTTTGCCTAAGGAAACCATTGCAGGTTGCGAAAAAGCGGATGCGATCTTGTTTGGTTCCGTCGGAGGCCCTAAATGGGAGCATTTGCCTCCCACCGAGCAGCCAGAACGTGGCGCATTATTGCCTTTACGAAAACATTTCAAATTATTCAGCAACTTAAGACCAGCCCGTTTATATTCGGCGTTAGAATCATTTTGTCCACTCCGCCATGATATTGCTGCAAAAGGCTTTGATATATTATGTGTCCGTGAACTGACTGGCGGCATCTATTTCGGTCTTCCAAAAGGGCGTGAAGGCGAAGGAAAATATGAACGTGCTTTTGATACTGAGATCTATCACCGTTTCGAGATAGAACGGATCGCCCGCATTGCTTTTGAATCTGCCCGCAAGCGCCGCCATAAAGTCACATCGATTGATAAGGCAAATGTTTTGCAAAGTTCCGTATTATGGCGTGAAGTTGTCAGTGAAATCGCCAAAGATTATCCTGACGTTGAAATCAGCCATATGTACATTGATAACGCCACCATGCAGTTGATCAAAGATCCTGCTCAGTTTGACGTCCTACTGTGCTCCAATATTTTTGGCGATATTTTATCCGATGAATGTGCCATGATCACTGGCTCAATGGGAATGCTGCCTTCTGCCAGCCTGAATGAAAAAGGTTTTGGTTTATATGAACCTGCGGGCGGTTCGGCTCCTGATATTGCAGGCAAAAACATTGCCAATCCGATTGCGCAAATATTATCCGCAGCCCTGTTACTGCGTTATAGCCTTGGGCACAATGAAGCAGCAGATGTCATTGAACAAGCTATCAATCATGCTTTGGAACAAGATTATCGTACCGCAGACTTAGCCGGTAATGGCAAAACAATCAGTACCGATGAAATGGGTGATATCATCGTACGTTATATCACCGAGGGCGTGTAATGAAAAGAGCCAGTAAGATAACTTACTGGCTGGTAAAAATACCATTACTCAAAAAAAATCGGGAGTCAGTGAGAGAAGCTCTCTCTCCTGAACTACTTTAATTCCTGTTCATTATCGGCTTAATATAGGGAAAGAAAAATTGATGAAAAAATCAGTGGAGCTCCCCTTTTATGCCGACCCCTCGCTTACAGCAACAATTCATCCGTTTATGGCAACATTATCAAGGCAAAAAGACTGAAACCACCTTACAATCACTGGCGGATATCCTTCATTGCTCACGTCGTCATATCCGTTCCTTGTTGAATAAAATGCAGCAAGAGGGCTGGTTACAATGGCATGCAGAAGCAGGACGAGGAAAACGTTCTGAACTTCATTTCCTCCGCAGCGGATTGGAACTTCAGCAACAACGTGCAGAACAGTTGCTTGAACAGGAAAATATTGAGCAACTCGTTCATATGATGGGAGATAAAGATGCCGTGCGCCAAATGGTATTATCACAGCTTGAGCGCAACTTCCGGCAAGGAAAAAGCACATTACGCATTATTTATTATCGTCCATTCCCCAATTTACTGCCGAGAACACCACTTAGGCGTTCAGAAGTTCACCTTATCCGCCAGATATTCAATGGACTGCTTCGTATAAATGAGGAAAAAGAGGAAGTCGAGGGTGATTTAGCCCATCACTGGCAAAAAATTGCCGATAATCATTGGCGTTTTTACCTCCGCCCTGCCATCTATTTTCATCATGGCCGCGAGCTGCAAATGAGC
The DNA here is from genome assembly GCF_001037465.1 of Xenorhabdus khoisanae. GTDB lineage: Bacteria > Pseudomonadota > Gammaproteobacteria > Enterobacterales > Enterobacteriaceae > Xenorhabdus > Xenorhabdus khoisanae. The sequence goes on along the minus strand of NZ_LFCV01000054.1, from coordinate 7,653 downwards.
GATATCATTAGCTCACTGGAACATCTAAAAACACTGCCACTTTTTTCCCACATCAAAGAAGTGACTTCCAATATCCCGCATGTTGTGGATATCTTGCTTCACGAGGCTGACATCCGGTTTGATTTTTTGATGGGAAGCCCCCATGCCATGATCTTGCCGCAGGAATGGCAAACCCTGCCCAATTTTGCTCGCCATCCTATCGGTACAGGCCCTTATCAGGTTGTTACAAATGATGCGCGAAAACTCAAAATCAAGGCATTTGATCACTATTTTGGTTTCAGGGCATTGCTGGATGAAGTTAATATCTGGATACACCCTGAATTGACGGAAAAGCTGGTTTGCACCACGCTGCATTTGGAAAGCGACGGTAGCAGTAATAACTCACTGGATAGCAGAATGGAAGAAGGCTGCTATTTTTTACTTAGCGATCACCGCTCTGCCAAATCTTCACGACAGGATGTACGAGACTGGTTATGTAGCTTACTCACTCCCATCAATTTGCTGGCTCATTGTGCTCCTTTTTATCAGCGTCATTGGTCGCCCGCTTACGGGTTATTATTGCGTTGGCACCATAGTAAGCTGGTGTCGCCTCGTCCAAAGCCGGAAGATATTACGAAACTGACCATAACACTGTACCACCAACACCACGAATACCATACGATAAGCCAAATCCTGCGGGTTATTTTGGCTAAGTATGGCGTGGAACTCGAAATCAAGATTGTCGATTACGATACATGGTTCAACGGCGATACTGAAAGCGATATCTGGCTGGCTACGGTCAATTTTTATAAGCCGCTGGAGTTTTCGCTGTTTGCCACGCTCTATGAAATGCCATTGTTGAAAAAGTGCCTTGGCAATGATTTAACAAAAGAAGCATCATTATGGAGAAAAAACGGTTTATCTGTCGAAGAGTGGTGTGAAAACACGATTGATCAACATTGGCTGCATCCTCTATTCCATCATTGGCTCGAATTACAGGGCCAACGCAGCATGAGAGGGGTAAAAATGAATACCTTTGGCTGGTTTGATTTTAAATCAGCGTGGTTTACGCCCCCAGAAGGATAACTCACAGGAAAAGCTAAAGTTATAAACATTTATTGTCTGGCAAGAACCATTTTATTCACTTTTTCTGTGGATATGTATGTGAAAAAGTGAGGGGTAAAGCGGGTATACTTTTATTGTATGTTTTCTAACGCTCAATAAGCGTTAATAAATACCCATTATTTTTCATTATGTTAATACATTTTATGGCCCTTTTTACAAGGTATATCACACATTAAAGTTTTTAGACTTGCTCACACTGAGCAAATATCAACCAATGGTGAATTTATCCACAGGATATGCCTTTTAGTTAAACAAAAATCGCCTATTTTCGTAGAAAACACCATTCATTAGCGCTGTAAATCAAACCAGTGATCTCACTTTTTGTCACTTATCCCATAAATCTGTGGATAACATGGTGTAAGATCCTGTTTATTATCACTGGGAATAGGTGAACAATCATAACAAGCCTATTTTTAATGCAGAGAACATAAATTAAAAGATCTTCTATATCATGCTATTATCAGAACAATCATCGTAATGATAAGTTATCAATGATCGCCAATAATCAAAAAGAGCGTTTTTTAACCAGAAAAAATATACTTTATAACATGTACTTTACACCTCCGACATCACCTGAAAACGAACAACAATTATTCGATCGTGCCCGTTCCCTGGCAGGTTTCTCTATGGGTGAACTTGCTGCACAGGCCAAACTCCCTATCCCTCCTGATTTAAAGCGTGACAAAGGTTGGGTCGGTATGTTGCTTGAATATTACTTAGGTGCAAGTGCAGGCAGTAAACCTGAACAGGATTTTGAACATATCGGTATCGAACTAAAAACGATCCCTGTGGACAGCAAAGGCTTCCCGTTGGAAACAACCTTTGTCTGCGTTGCGCCTTTAACAGGTAACAGTGGTATTACATGGGAAAACTGTCATGTCAGACGTAAATTATCCCGTGTTCTGTGGATACCTGTTGAGGGGGAAAGAAGCATTCCACTTTCAGAACGCCGCGTGGGTTCTCCGTTACTTTGGAGTCCGAATGCCATTGAAGAAGAGTTACTGCAACACGACTGGGAGGAGCTCATGGATCTCATTGTATTGGGTAAAGTTGAGAGCATTACTGCCCGCCATGGTGAAGTACTACAATTGCGTCCCAAAGCAGCTAATAGCCGGGCACTGACAGAAGCAATAGGAGAATATGGTCAGCCCATCATGACACTCCCTAGGGGTTTTTATTTAAAGAAAAATTTTACGGCACCATTATTGGCTCGCCATTTTTTCTTGTAATACCGAAGAAACGCGCAATATTAAATTGTGATACATTTATCTACACCATCATCAGGTCATCAGGATCTTGTTCACTAATATATATTAACGCATACCAATAAATACACAGCCACATAAATTAGATATAAACAGAATATATTTAACCAAAACCCTATAAAATATACATTCTCAAAATCAACATAAAAAAAAAATCAGAAGATACCAACCAGAAACCAGACAGCCAAATCGTTTCATCTCACGGTACATAACAAATAAATCATGCAATTATTTGGTGGCCTTTTGACCGGCCACCGCAGGAAAGCCTCTGAATTCTCTATTTTGCTTTCAGTTTAAAATCAAACCTGGTGCGATCCACTCTATCTACATTTAAGCTTAATTGAGATTCTGAAGAAACCTTTACTGTAGCAATATCAACAACTTCTGATAGTGGATGATAATTAAGATAAATAGTGCCAACCAGTGGGTAACTGCTATTGTCCGTATCTTTGATGTAAATGGCACATACGACCTTGTTGCTGCTGGCAGTTGATGGAATATTAACATATTCAATTTCACCACCAACTTTAACTGAGGGCACCCGGGCATTTCTAATGCCCTCTGCATCCAGTATCATCAAATAAGTACCCTTTTTAGCATCCGTTGTATCTATCAGACTAAGTTCAATGGAAAAATTAGGTTGTTGATAATATGCAATATCACCTTTTTCGGTCACAATTATTCCCCTGCCTATATTATTAACATCAAATCATTTAAATTCTATCCGATATACCTTCCATCATTTCAGTCCACATCTTTTAAATTACCTTTTTGTTAGCTGCAATCTGGAATTGTTAGCTTTTCCTGCTATTGAGATATTTTTTTACTTTTTTCAGTGCCATTTGTCTCTTCAAGGGGGATAAATAATCGGTGAAAAGAATGCCATGTAAGTGATCGATTTCATGCTGCATAACAATCGATAGAAAATCTTCGCTCTCTACTGTAACCGATTGACCATGCCGATCGAATGCTTCTACCTTCACTCTTTCAAACCGTTCGACATCCGCGTAATATCCCGGTATCGACAGACAGCCTTCCTGATTCAACACTCGACGCTCTTTTTCAACAATCCTGGGGTTGATCAAAACCAACGGTTGATCACGGTTTGGCGAAAGATCAATGATCAAAACAGCTTCTTTCCGACCAACCTGTGGCGCTGCCAAACCAATACCATTATCGGTGTTGTACATTGTCTCCAACATGTCATCAATTAACGTCTGAACTTTGTCAAAATCAGTAACATCGACACATTTTTGTCTTAGCCTTTCATCTGGGATTGTCAGTATATCTAGAATTGCCATAATTGATTATCCTCTTTCAAGCTGAAGTTTTGCATGCCGCTTGTCAGCTATTGAGTATATATTCCTGATTGAGATTAAATATATCTTATTCTCAATGAGATATCAGTAATTATCAAGATTGATATTTTCTCACACAAATGAAATGCTACTTTTAAGAAATTTCTCTATAAATTAAGACGATAAAATCAAATAAAAAAAATGCCAAACGAAAAGATATCGTTTGGCATAATGTTTTTTATTATATTATTTTATCGTCTGTTAAAGACTCGCATTTTCAAACGCCTGAGATAAATCCGCAATCAAATCATCAGCATTCTCAATGCCCACTGAAATGCGGATCAACTGTGGCGTAATACCTGCTGCCAGACGTTTTTCCAATGGAATAGATGCATGAGTCATAGTGAATGGCTGACCAATAAGGCTTTCCACACCACCCAGACTTTCCGCCAATGTGAATAATTGTAATTCCTTAATGACCTGACGCGTATAATCTTCACTCCCTTTCAGTACAATGGAAATCATACCGCCAAAGCCACGCATCTGACGTTTTGCCAGTTCATGCTGAGGATGGGAAATCAGGCCCGGATAATACACTTTTTCAACTTGCGGCTGCTGTTCCAACCAATGAGCAATCTTCTCTGCACTGGCAATATGGCGTTCCATACGCAACGCCAATGTCCGAATACCACGCAGGACAAGGAAACTGCTGAATGGGTCAAGAATGCCACCAATGGAATTTTGCAGGAAAGCCATCTGCTCCGCCAATTCAGCGTTGTTCCCCACCACAGCAAGGCCAGCGACAACATCAGAATGACCATTAAGGTATTTAGTTGCCGAGTGAACGACGATATCAAACCCTAAATCAAGCGGACGCTGAATATAAGGAGAAGCGAAAGTATTGTCCGCAACACTGATAATATTGTGGCGCTGGGCAATCTGTGCAATAGCGGCCAAATCAACCAATTTCAGCAATGGATTGGTCGGCGTTTCCACCCAAATCATTTTAGTATCGGGCTGAATCGCAGCTTCCAGAGCCGCAGTATCCCCTGCTTCAACGTAAGTGACCTGTAAACCCGCCGTCCGGCGACGCACTTTCTCCAGCAGTCGATAAGTTCCGCCATAAAGATCATCCACCGCAATAATATGGCTATCTTTATCCAGCAATTCCAGAATGGTCGAACTAGCGGCCAGACCAGAACCAAAAGCATAACCACGAGTGCCATTCTCCAACTCAGCAATTGCATTTTCCAACGCATGACGTGTCGGGTTCCCACTGCGGGAATACTCATATCCCGTATGCTCGCCGGGTGCTGGTTGAGCATAAGTCGAGGTGGCATAGATTGCTGGCATTACTGCTCCTGTATGATCAGGAACATAGCCTGCATGAACGCTTTTTGTATCAAATTTAATCTTATTAAACTTAGTCTTATTAAACTTAGTCATTAATTTATTCCTGAAAGAATTCAATTGAGTTGTTGACGCCATGCATTCAGCACATCAGTACGAGTGACAAGGCCGAGGAATTGATTGTTATCATCAACAATCAACGCCACATGACCGGCATCAAAAGTAGCAATTAACTGCTCCAATGGTGCTTTTTTATGAAGTGTTTGAATCTGGCTGGTCATTGCTTGAGTCACAGGCAGAGAGAAATTGTGGAAATTGGCCTGAATCGTATGCATGAGATCCCATTCATCAATAATACCAACGACCTGTTCGTTTTCGATTACAGGTAACTGTGAGATGTCATAAAGGCGCATACGGCTATAAGCAATTTGCAAAGTATCTTGCGGTGAAACTGAAACCGTCGCACCATCCCGATAACGATAGGTGATGTAATCACTTAAGTTATTTTCTTTTGGCTGTGATCGTAGGCCCTGCTCCAATAACCAGTAATCATTAAACATTTTAGACAAATATTTATTACCGCTGTCACAAGCAAGCGTGACCACGCGTTTCGGCGTTGTCTGAGCACGGCAATAGCGCAGTGCCGCAGCCAGCAATGTCCCCGAAGAGGAGCCGGCCAAAATGCCTTCTGTCAGTAATAAATCTCGCGCACTGGAAAATGCCTCTGCATCAGTAATGCTATAGGCATGATTAACCTTAGAAAAATCGCCAAGAGGTGGGACAAAATCCTCCCCAATGCCTTCCACAAACCAACTACCGGCTTCGTCATAATGACCATGTTCAACATAATCGACAAGAATAGAGCCTTTAGGATCGGCAAGGACAAATTCAGTCTGAGGAGAGACTTCCTTAAAATACTGACTCAGGCCACCCAGCGTACCGCCAGAACCGACACCAACGACTACAGCATCTACATTTTGTTCCATCTGCTGCCAGATTTCAGGGCCGGTCGTTGCAACATGAGCGAGTGAATTCGCAGGATTATTGAATTGATCGATATAATAAGCTCCGCTGATTTCTTTCGATAGGCGCAGCGCGTAATCCTGATAATACTCCGGATGCCCTTTTCCCACATCAGAGCGAGTCAGGCGCACATCCGTTCCCAGAGCACGCAGGTGATAAATTTTTTCCCTGCTCATTTTATCAGGCACGACTAAAATCAACTTATAACCTTTCATCGCAGCGACTAATGCCAGACCGATACCCGTATTCCCCGCCGTAGCCTCGATGATAGTGCCTCCCGGCTTCAATAACCCCTGCTTTTCGGCCTGCTCAATCATTGAAAGCGCAACACGATCTTTAATCGAACCACCTGGATTTTGGTTTTCCAACTTAATAAACAACTGGCATGGGCCTGTATCCAGATGTGTAAGTTCGAGTAACGGCGTATTCCCTATAAGTTCAAGAACCGAACGTGGTGCTGCCATATTAGCCTCTTGATAATCGGTAAAATTTGCGAATAAAAACTTTTAGAGTGGGGAAGAATAACGCCGCATAGCAATTAATTTGAAAGAATAAATACAAACTACATATAACAAAAGGTAATTAACTAATTCTATATTGATAGGTAAAAACCTTAAGAGTTATAGATCAAGCACTTATATTTAAAAATGGGATTTACGCTAACGAATTCGGTCTACTTGATATTAGATCCCCGCACAAGTAAGAGATGGCATTTTAGAAAAAACCATTATCAATACAAAACATGTTAAATCAATGCGCCGGGTTATTGAATGCTTGATTTTTTTGCCAACCACTGCAATACCTATTTTATGTCAGGAAATGTGAGAACCTTATAAATAGGAGCATGAAGATGAAATGGCGTAGTTATACGTACAGTGCAATGTTATTAGCGGGCAGTTTGTTCACCCCTGCACTATGGGCAAAAGGAGAAGCGCACCTGTTGTTTCATATGGGCTTGGGCGCAAATGGTAAGTTTTTTGTAGGCGGCACACTGCAAAATAAAGGCGACCAACCTGTGGCAGGTGGTTATCTGGCGGTTTTGCCGCTTAATGCTAAATGTGAACCGGGTGCACTGGCAGTACATTCATTTCAGTCATTGGCACCGGGAGAGAAAAAAGAGTTTCGTGTCCCAATGGATACCCCACTAAGCAGTTATCGTTTAATTGGTTTTGGTGCTTATGATGATATGGGCTTTTCCCTTCCCGCCGTAGATGAAACAGCAAAAATCATTCAAGAGCGTGAACCCGATGAGCGTAAAGCGTGTCAGTCAGCTCGGAAATCCACACCAGTAAATAAAGCAGAAACTCAAAAGCCATAATATTAAATCAAGGATGGTTTAGTTTTAATAAACCATCCTTTTTGTAACCTATTATTTCTGTAATTTAAAAATTTATTGGATAAGCTCTTTGTCTGTATTTACCCGTCTATTTACCCGTTACCCGTAATAATGCAAATCCATCCCAACCTTTGTCCCCTACAGTCTGTAGGGCGGTTACAGTGACATCGGATCGGTTAATCATACTATGAGACCATAAAAAATCTATGGTCGCCTATATGAACGCATCCCGTTTGCAAGACAAAAATCATGTTGACATCGACGGTAGGTTGCAGCT
>NZ_LFCV01000053.1 GCF_001037465.1 Xenorhabdus khoisanae | reverse complement strand
CCCTCCTTGAGGGGTACCTGCTTGCACAGTCTCTTGAGCTAGAGATGTGATCAAGAGACAGCGCTCAGGCGGCCTTTTTTGTTTTCTGGCGAATAAATGTTTGTACCAACAGAGGGGCAGGAACGGTGAAATACATGGGCAGTAAAGCGCGCATAGCGAAATATATTGCGCCCTTCATTCTGGATCACTTAACGACAGAGACTGTTTATATTGAGCCGTTTGCGGGCGGCATGAATATGGTGAGTCACATCAATACCAAACATGCTGGCCCTGTTATCGCTGCCGATAGCCACGAATACCTGATACAAATGTGGGACGCATTACTCTCTGGCTGGCAGCCACCGGGGCAAATCTCACGAGAACAGTACTACGCGATAAAGAATAACCAGAGTGAAATCCCGCATCTAACAGGATGGGTGGGTTTTGTCTGTAGTTACGCGGGTAAATGGTTCAATAGCTACGTGGGAACTGGGCAGGTCAAATCCGGGCGCGTTCGTGATTATCAATCGGAGGCCATCAACAATATTCAGCGGCAGTTGTCTGAGTTAGATGGCGTCATATTGCAGTGTTGCGATTACCGTGTATTGGATATACCCGATGGGGCTGTAGTTTATTGCGACCCGCCTTATGTGAATACTCGGCAATACCGCGATAAATTTAATACGGCTGAGTTTTGGAATTGGGTTCGTGAGTTATCGAATCGCTGTACTGTCTTTGTTAGCGAATACACCGCGCCAGATGATTTTAATTGTATTTGGTCGCGCGAAGTTACTAGCGGTATCTCTGGAACAAAAACGACATCAATTGAATCGCTATTTATGCTGAAATCCAGCTTACCTTAACTATTAACCCATTACTTTTAACCGACTCACAGGGGTAACCATCGTTCACCCCACGGACGCCCATTGCTCAAATGGGGTGGAATATGCGCATGCCAAATAAAGACCCAAGCGGCTTTGAACTGTATCAATGGCTGATACTGCTGCTGCTTTCAGCATGGGGCGGGATAGTCCGCTACATCATCGATATAAAAACCAGCAATGCCCGCTGGAGTTGGTTCGGGGCAGTGGCTCAGGTAGTCGTTTCGGGCTTCACCGGACTGATAGGGGGCTTTATCAGTTTGGAAGCGGGACTGAGCTTATACATGACATTCGCCAGTGCGGGGATGTGCGGTGCGATGGGAAGTATTGCCCTCACGTATTTCTGGAACAGACTGACAGGTGACCCAAGATGAGCAGAGGTATTCGCAATAACAATCCGGGCAATATTGATCACAACCCCGCTAATAAGTGGCAGGGTCAATTAAGGCACGACCCAAAGATTGAGAAGCGCTTCTGTCGTTTCGTGACGGCGGAGCATGGTATCCGGGCACTGATGAAGCTGCTGACCAATTACCACAAGAACGGTTATCAGAGTGTGGCCAAGATGATAGACCGCTGGGCGCCGACCAATGAGAACAACACCTCAGCCTATATCAAGGGTGTTGCTAAGGCACTGAACGTAGACCCAAATCAAGCTTTGGACATCAATAAACCCACGCTGATTGCGCTGGCTAAGTCCATTATCCGGCACGAGAACGGCAAGCAACCTTATTCCGAAGAAACATTCGAAAAAGCCTACAGCTTAATCTGAATCCTGAGCCTCGCATCTGCGGGGCTTCTTTTTATCTGCGTACTGACGTGCGCAAAATCCAATCATGAGCTTATAGAAATAGAGCCTGAGAACTATCGCTAAAGGTGGCGACCTCTCATGGGCGATATTTCTACGTCAGCAGGCTCTTATTTCTATAGGAATACGCAAGATGAGACTTTTAGTTAAAAAATCCAACGGGCAACCTGTAGTAACAACCGATGTTATCGCGAATGAGTTTGGTAGAGATCATAAGAACGTCTTGCAGAACGTAAGAGAATTGATAGAAAGCCGTCATTTAGGAGGGCTTGATTTCAAGCCCTCCTCATATATTAGCAAACAAAACAAAGAATTACCTTGTTATGAATTAACTGAACGGGGATTCCTTATTGCCATGCCGTTTATTGGTGGTGATAAAGCCCGTGATGGACAAGTACGCTTGGTTGACAGTTTCATTAAGTTTCGTGAAAAGGCAACAAAAGAATCTCAAATTCAATTGGAGCGAGAAAGATCCAGAGTTGAATACCGACCTATGACCGATGCTATTAAAAATAGCCGGGAACAGGACGGGAAAGAAACGGAGCATTTTCATTACAGCAATGAAGCCGACCTGATTAATGATGTCGTCCTCGGAATGAAGTCGGCCAAGTTTAAGAAGAACAATGATATTGGCAAAAGCGAAGCAATCAGGGATTACTTGACTGAGTGGCAGATTAAAGCCATTACCGAATTACAGCGGGCAAATACGGTTCTTATTTCAATGGGGTGGGATCGTGAACAAAGAAAACAGGCGTTAAAAGGGATTTTTGATAAAAACTATCGTAACCCTCTGATAGAAGAGCAAGCAAGGTTAAATTCATAGCGATGAAACTCAACAGTCAGTACTTCACCTTGGGTGCTTTTGCTGTCGTCGCTGGCCTGCTCTGGTTCTACTACAGTGAGTATCAGGACAAGGCCGAAGAATACCGTAGGTTAAAGCTAGGGTATGACGAACAGGTCGCCATCAACGCCAACCAGCAAGAGCGCATCAAGCAACTCCACGAATTAGATACCCGACACTCTCAGGAACTCGCCAATGCCAAATCTAAACTTGATGAGCTTAGCGATACTCTCCGCACTAACACTCAGCGCGTGTACGTCAAGGCTCAATGCCCCGTGTCTGAAACCGCTGCCCCCTCCGGCGTGGATGGTTCAAGACCCGCCAGACTGGCGAAAGACGCTGAACAGGATTATGTACGTCTCCTCGGAGAACTTGAAACCCTCGAAGCCCAGTTCCTCGGACTGAGGGATTGGGCGAATACTGAATGTCGGTAACCTCTGAGTAATCAGGGGCTTTTTTATTATCAGAAACAGGAAAAGAAACCATGTTTACAGTTAAGCAGATTATCGAAAACGCCACATCATTATATGAAACCAAAGAGATTACTATTGCTCGCATTGGTTCGCCTCAATGGAAACAGGCATTTGATTTGGCTAAAGAGTTGGGTATTGAAACACCAGACGTCATTGAGTTTATTCCGCCCTCCTATTCAGATGAAGAAATGACACAGGTTGTTGAAGAAGAACATTTACTCAGTGTAACCCGTGAAGGTGTGAGCGCTAATGATTGTATTGCCATTGTCTGTTCAAATATTCCCAGCCCTACATTTCCGGAAATTCCAGAGCTGGGTGGAGGTGGGTATCAGTTTCTCTACAAAGGGGATCAGCTGTATATCACCAATGAAAACGGTGCTACGGTAGAGGTAGTCAAGTAAAGCATACCGCTAGCCACCTCAGAGCAAATGATACTGAGGTGGCAGAATGACATTAAAATACAATAGTAACATATTAACAACGGCTATCATGTTCAAACATTAAACAAAAAGGGATATTCTAATGAACACTAGAAACATGATAGCTCTAAAAGGCACTAGAAATGCTGGAAAAACAAAGACGTTAAATTCTCTAATAGAGAAATTAGAATCCTCTAATAATTTTGAGCAAATATATAAACATGGAAGTGTAGACACTATTGTTGTATTTGTTGTTAAAAACATCAAAGTAGGGATTTCAACTGGTGGCGATGACGAGTCAATAGTAGAAGAGCGGGTTGGCAAATTGATTGAATGTGGTTGCGATATCATTGTAAGTGCGACAAAAACTTGGGGAAAAACCCTTGATATCCTCAATAAGTTGGCTGGTAAACACAATTACTCAGTAGAAGAAGTTGATAAAAGTTGTGCAGATAAAAATGACTGTAATGACCAGTCAATTAAAAATGAATTAGATGCTGAAAAGATTTTTAATAGAATTAACGAAATTATAAATGGCTAATAGTATTAAACAGTTTTCTTTCTAACCCCTTAAGTAGTTACACCAAAAACACCCAAGCCATCACACCCGTGGTGGCTTTTTTATTCCCGCGTCCATTCCCTGAGTGGCTACAGGAATAACCCATGCTGCCACCTCGTTCCTACCGCGTACCCAACGCACACGGGCTGGTGGCATTTTTATTTCCAACTGTAGACATACCTCTATGGTTGATTTATGTACTGGACAAAAGCAATAAATTCATTGCCTTTCAATGTGTTATTTGGACACAACGGGCTGGACAAAACGGCTTAAGCATCTGTTTTTACGTCACTGTTTTGAGCGCACCTCTATCGGGAATATCGATATCGATACACCTTTGCGTCGGGTTATCGCCGTCTGCCGGTATTAGCTACGACATGTCTCCTTGCCATCGAGCGTACCGGCAGAATCAAAAATAACCCATGCCCCCGAAGAAGACGGGTCATTATCAGCAACATCCGCTGTAGGCAGAAGAAGGGGTGTGACAGCCGGAGAGACGGCCTGCATTGCCATCATGATTCAAGAGTCGTGATCGCTATGCAGAAAAGCAAAGTCCGATTATCGGATATTGGACGATAAGTTACTTCCTGAATGTTTTTTCAGCATTTTATATAACCACCGTACAAAAACTGTCGGGGTTATATCAACCAGCGCAGTTAAATATGCTGAATGAGGTAAAAATGAAAGGTCAACTGGGGACACTTAGTATGGATTTCACCATGCCATCACAAGAGCAGCTTCGGCAAATTGTGAATGATATTGAATGGGAATGCGCTGAGAAAAAAGCGCCTGTAAATAATAAAACTAAGCAGTACATAGAAAGTGAAGCAATTAAACGTGTTACTGATTTTATTATGGCAAATGCGAGATTTAATCACACACCAATCAATCAATATCCAGGGGAAAAAGTGGAAACAGGTGTTGGCAGTGATATACAACAAGATACGAAAAGACCAAAAACATTCAGCTACTGGAGAATTGAAATATTCATTGAAGGTCAAGATATGGCTATCGTGGGATATAGCAAAGACGAGATACCAGTTAGCAACTATGGCGACGACTATTTAACCATCTTCCAGAGCACCAGTGGCATCGACATTATCACCATCCCCCTTAGTCGAGTTACCGCTATCAAATCTTATGCAGTGACTATATAAGGAAGCAAAATGGCACGCCCAACTAAATACCAAGAGGCGTATGCCGAACAGGCGCGCAAATTGTGCTTGTTGGGTTACACCGATAAAGAACTAGCTGATTTTTTCGAGGTCAGCGAGTCAACATTAAACAACTGGAAGCATGAATACCCTGTGTTTCTGGAGTCCATAAAAAAGGGTAAGCAGGTAGCTGATGGTGAAGTTGCGGCAAAGCTCTTTCATCGGGCAACAGGTTATGAGCATCCAGAGGATGATATCAGGGCAATTGATGGTAAAGTTGTGATTACTCCCACGACAAAACATTACCCACCCGATACAACCGCAGCGATATTCTGGCTCAAGAATAGGCAGAAGAATCATTGGCGGGATAAGATCGATCATGGTATCGAGGGAGCTATTGATGTTAAAGGCCTCCCTCCCCTGAAAAAATTATTTGGCGATGGTGAATAGCAGCTCAATTATTAGTCTATTTAACATAATGGTTGTTGCGTGAACTTGCACCCAAAATGCTACTTTGGAATTTATTAGGTAATGCCTTAGGTTCTTGCTATCAGGCGTAGAACTGGATCATAACCAACCGATTTCAGCCAATTAGCGGCAACTTTAATTAAAAACAAATTATTCAGTGAATTTGAATAGTATTCGCTGCGATGGTGTTCGTTTTTTATTCAATGGATTATTTTGAGGGGTTTTATAGATGACACAGCTTAATCCAGTATTTAGGCCATTTATAAACCCAGCTCGGTACAAAATTTCCTATGGTGGGCGCGGCAGTGGTAAATCATGGTCAATTGCCCGATTACTGATAGAGATATCTCGGCGTGGCTGTTATCGCTTCCTCTGTGCTCGTGAGTTGCAGAACAGTATCAGCGATTCGGTTCTCAAGTTGTTAGAGGACACTATTTACCGTGAGGATTATCAGAATGAGTTTGAGGTGCAACGGGCTTCTATTCGGCACTTGGCGACTAACTCTGAATTCATGTTTTACGGCATTAAGAACAATCCGACCAAGATTAAATCATTAGAGGGCGTTGATATCTGCTGGATTGAAGAAGCCGAGGCTGTCACCAAGGAAAGCTGGGACATATTGATCCCTACTATCCGAAAGCCCAACTCTGAAATTTGGGTATCGTTCAACCCGAAAAACATTCTGGATGATACCTACCAGCGATTCATTGTTGAGCCACAAAAAGACAGCGTTATTCTAAAGGTCAATTGGTCAGAAAACCCTTGGTTCCCCGAAGTACTCAGGCAGGAGATGGAAGAGTGCAAGGTACGTGATTATGACCTCTACCGCCATATTTGGGAGGGTGAGCCTGTTGCTGATTCCGCACTAGCAATCATTAAACCTGCATGGATTGAGGCGGCGGTTAATGCTCATCTGGAACTCGGATTCGGCGCTGTGGGTCGTAAGTTCGTTGGATTCGACGTGGCTGATGATGGCGAGGACTCAAATGCAACCGTACTAAGACATGGTTCTGTTGCTATTGAGGTCAAGGAGTGGCGTGGTCAGGATGTGATTTGGAGTGCTGACCATGTTTATGATTACGCACTGAAAAGTAATGCTGACACAGTCATATTTGACAGTATTGGTATGGGTGCTGGAGTTAAGGCGCAATTCAACCGGAAAGATCAGCGGGTCAGAACGGTAGGATTCAATGCTGGCGCATCTGTTGAGAATCCTGATAACCAATACATGCCGGGCAAAACAAACAAGGACATGTTCGCCAACCTCAAGGCGCAACAATGGCAATTAGTGGCCAACCGGTTCTACAACACATGGCGAGCTGTTAATCATGGCGACAAATACCCCGAAGACCAGCTAATCAGCCTGTCGAAAGGTATGAAAGATCTGGAATATCTCAAGGCGGAATTATCACGACCTCAAGTCGATTACGACAATAACGGACGTGTCAAAGTCGAAAGCAAGAAAGACATGAAAAAGCGTGGTATTCCAAGCCCCAATAAAGCTGATGCGTTCATTATGGCCTTTGCCACTGTTAACGCAGGTATTCGCATCAATCCCAACGCTCTTATGGGTATCTAAATGAAATGGTTTAAATCTGTTAAAAAACAGCGCCTGTTGGAGTTAGAACGGGAGCTAGCTATTGAAAAGGCAAAGGCTGAGCAGGCTCAAAAGAAACTGGAACGGGCAAAAGTGTATGAGCGCACGCTTGAGAAGATGCTGGAGGAAGGTAAAGCTCCGGAACAGCTAGTTAAAATTGAGCCACCTGCAATTCATCCCGCTGTAGTTCCCGTTGGTAAATCAGCACCGGTAGCAATGGATAGCGCCTGTAATGGCGCCTATGAATACGCCAATGCCAGCCCGCAGTTCTATTCAGGTTTTCTCGGCTACCCTACTCTGGCGGTGATGTCACAATCCAGTGATTATCGTAGCGTTCCAGAGACAACAGCTAAAGAAATGACCCGCGAATGGGGAGAAGTCAAGGCGCGTAGCAGTGGCAAGATTAATGATGGTGAAGATAAAACAGATCAGATTGCTAAGATCACCGCCGAAATGGAACGGTTAAAAATTCGTGACCTGATGAGAAAGCATATCGAGAACGAAATGATATTTGGTCGCTCTCAGTTATTTATTGATATTCAGGGGCACGAAGACAAAGCCAATTTACCACTGGTTATCAGTTCAACAGGCATCAAAAAAGGCACTCTCAAGGGATTTAGTCTGATTGAGCCAATTTGGTCAACCCCGAGTCTGTATAACGCACATGACCCAATGGCAGATGACTTCTTTAAACCGTCTCAGTGGTTCGTGCTGGGTAACGAGATTCACGCTGATCGGTTAATGACGCTAATAATGAGGCCAGTATCTGACATCCTGAAACCTGCTTATAATTTCAGTGGTATTAGCATGTTGCAGTTGATGAAGCCTTATGTGGAAAGGTGGCAACGCACCACCGATGCTATCAGTGAATTGATTCACTCCTTTTCGCTGACTGGTCTTGCTACCAACATGCAGGGAATACTGAACGGTGAAGATGGTGCGGATATCAAAATGCGAGCAGCGATGTTCTCTCTGTATCGAGATAACCGCAATCTGATGTTATTGGACAAAGGTAGTGAAGAATTCTTTCAGTTCAATACGCCACTTTCTGGCCTTGATGCACTCCAGCGACAAGCTCAGGAGCAGATGGCAGCGCCGAGTCATACACCGTTGGTCAAGTTACTAGGTATTACACCTAGTGGACTGAACGCCAGCAGTGATGGAGAGATACGCGTCTATAACGACTATATCGCCTCATTGCAAAGCGCACATTTATTGCCACAGGTAACGATTATCTTAAAGCTAGTTCAGCTTCACCTGTTTGGTGAGATTGATGACAGTCTCTATTTCGAGTTCAACTCACTGCATCAATTGACGGATGAGCAACGGGCATCAACCGAAAAATCCAAAGCAGAAACGGTGCAAATCTATCACCAGTCGGGTGTTATCGATGGCGAAGAAGCCAGACAATATGTTGCCGCTGATGAAGATAACCCTCTGAGATTCATCGACCCTAAAAAGATAATCCCGTCACCATACGGAGTTCCAGACTATGGCAGCGAAGAAAGCGATACTGAGGCCGATAAAGCCCGGACATAACGTCATGCCGGAAATCAAGCCGAGCGTTGCTATTGAGAACCGTTATTACCAGACATTGATGGATATCATCAAAGATATCAGGCAAGAGCTGGATGCTGTTCTGGTGCGTGAGTTTAAGAGCAAGGCGCAGGCGGAACTGGCGAATGACGGCATTTCAGACTGGATAGCCCATGCGGTTGATTACCTGCTTGATAAATGGAATACCAAGCTGGACACATTGTCTCAGACTGTCGCAAAAGAGTTCGTTGATAAAACAGTCGGTAATTTTGATACCCGGTTCACTACCCTGCTTCGCCAGCATGGATTTACCGTACGAATGCAGAACAGCGAGCAAACGCTGAATTCTCTTCGGGCAGTTATGGGTGAGAATGTTGGCCTAATTAAATCGATTGGTATCGAATATCTCGGCAAAGTTCAACAGCATGTCTGGCAGTCAGTCACGAGCGGTTATGATCTCGCATTACTCACTCAAAACCTACAGCATGATTTCGACGTAACGCGCAATCGGGCAGAGTTGATTGCCCGTGATCAGTCATCAAAAGCTCACGCAGTCATTGAGCAATCACGGCGTAAAGAGCTGGGGATAACGCAAGCCATTTGGATACATTCCCATGCAGGCAAGCAGCCGAGGCCGTCACATCTGACAGCGCATGGCAAGACGTTTGATATTGAAAAAGGCTTTTATCTTGATGGTGAGTGGGTGCTGCCCGGACAGGCGATCAATTGCCGATGCGGAAGCAAAGCGATAATGCCATTTTAAACACCAGACTGCTTCGGCGGTCTTTTTCTTTTTAAGAGGCAGGTCATGACCATGACTGACAAACTCGCCTTTGATAGATCCATGCGCAGTAAAGACGGCAACGGTCACCTGATTGTTGAGCGTACTATTCTATCAAAAGCAGCGGTTAACCCGTATCGAGGCAAGGAAATACCCGGCTATGAGCGACTAGGCCTTGACCCTGAAAAAGTTTTCCACCTGCTCCGCGACCCGTTGGAGCTAGAGCGAGCAGCAAAAACATTCAGTAAAAAGCAACTTCTCATAAAACACATCCCCGTCGATTCATCCGAACCTCAAAAAGAATACACGATTGGCGCTATTGGCTCTGACATCTCGTTTGAAGATGGGCGGCTCTATGGCGATTTGAGCGTATGGGACGGGTATGCCATTGACTTGATTGAAAGCGGAAAGATGAAGGAGTTATCCGCTGGATATGGTTACACACCGGATATGACCCCGGGAGAATTCGAAGGACAGCATTATGACGGGGTTATGCGAAATATTTTCGGTAATCACGTTGCATTAGTCGAGCGCGGCAGGATCGGGCGAGACGCAATTATATCTGACCATCAAACGGTTGATTTGGAGACAGAAATGAAATTGAAGAAAGGTGCAGCGCCGATTATTGCCGCGCAAATCAGACAGGCACTGGCTATGGATGCAGATTTATCTGAGCAGAGCCTACAAGCGGTTATAACGGCGGTAACGTCTCAGTTAGCTCAGGATAGTGATCCTGATGCTATTAAGAATGCAAATGATAACGAGCAGAAGCCCGAAGGTGCGAAAGATAATAATCCTAAAGCCCCTGAGGGTAGTAGTAAGCCGGAAGGTGCCAAGGATAACAATCTTGAAGGGGAAGGCGCTAAAGACAATAAAGAGGAGAACAAAGCCACTGATGAGAAAGACAAAGACGATAAGCCAGCAATGGATGCTGCCATGATTGAACAGCGCGCAGTTGAGCGTGTCACTGCCCTATTTCAAGCTCGTGAGGATGTAAAGCCGCTGGTGGGTGTTGTGGCAATGGACAGTGCGGAGCAGGTTTACGGTTATGCGCTGCAACAAAAAGGCCTCGAAACCAAAGGCGTACACCCCAGCGCTTACAAATCAATGGTTGGCATGTTACTGAGCAATCAGGCATCAACCACTAAAACCAATGTCGCAATGGATCATGATTCCTTTGCTGACGACACATTAACAGCTCGTTTCGGTTAAGGGGGCATCATGAGCGGTTTTCAAACAAGAATGAATAACGACCTGCCATTAGGTGTAGCGGGTGATTTTGCCTCCGCTAACCCGCATTTCTCTGTGGTGGCAGGCGAAGGTCAGTTTAAGGCTGGTGCTGATGGCGTCATCGTTGGCCTGTTTGCATGGGCGGATGACAAGGGGCTGGTATCGAATATCAAAATACCCGACTCAGTTATTGGGTTCGTTCATCGCAATAACCAAGCGATTATCGACCAGTACGGCGCGGAAGCCTCAATGACCATCCCTAAAGGGCGCGAAGTTACCTTAATGTCTGGCGGTGATTATCTCGTTAATTTGGCAGCAGGTGGCAAACTCGGTCAGTTTATTGTGGCTGACGTCAACACAGGCGAAGCGAAAGCGGTTGATGTCATCGACCCGAACGATAAAGCGTTTGAGGCCACTCCATACCGTGTAGCTAAAACCGTCACTTCTGGCCTGACAAAAATGTCCAGTTCTCTGTAAGGAAAAATCATGCCATTGAATTTAAATGCACTGGCACAACGCGCAGGCGTTGTGTTTAACACGGGTTATCAGGTACAGGAACTGACTAACCAGAATCGTCATATGGCGATGGATAGCGCGATGGTGACAGCACCTAACGCGGGCATACTGTCGTTATTCACCACCTACATTGATCCGAAAGTTATCGATGTTCTGGTAACGCCAATGCGTATGGCTGAGGCATTCCAAGAAGTGAAGCGTGGTGACTGGCTAACCCAAACCGCCGCTTTTCCGGTTGTAGAAGCAACGGGTGAAACGTCCACCTATGGCGACTATAACAACAACGGATTGACGGGCGTTAACGTCAACTGGCCTAGTCGTCAACCATATCACTATCAGACATTTGTCAGTGTCGGTGAGCGTGAGATGGAGATGGCTGGCGCTGCGAAGTTGGATTGGGCGTCAGCTAAACAACGCGCTGCGGTGCTAACCCTGAATAAATTCCAGAACAAGACTTACCTCTATGGCGTGGCGGGATTGGAAAACTATGGTTATTTGAATGATCCCGGCTTATTGCCAAACATAGCCTCTCAGTCATGGGAAAAACTGGATGGTGAAGGGGTTTATGAGTCTATCCGTAAGCTTTACCAGCAATTGGTTAAACAAACCAGCGGTCTAATTGATCGCAATACAGCAATGAAGATGACGCTTTCACCAGAAATGGAAGTTCAGCTTACCAAGACCAACCAGTACAACGTTAACGTATCAGATCAGTTAACCAAGAACTTCCCTAACCTGAAAGTGATTAGCATCCCTGAGATGGCAACCAACGCGGGGGAGTTGGTGAGATTGGTTATTGAAGAGTACGAAGGCCAGAAAACGCTGGACTTGGGCTTTACTGAAAAGATGCGAGTGCATCCAATGGTTCAAGAAACTTCCTCTTGGAAACAGAAACGTTCACAAGGTACTTTTGGGGCTGTGGTATATCGTCCGCAGTTTATTGCCTCAATGCTGGTCTCTTGAGTTTCGTTATCATTCTATCGCCGCCTTCGGGCGGTTTTTTATTTCAAAGGTGAAATATGTCTACTGTAGTTATCGCGTGTAAATTGGCGAATGGCCTGTATCTGGAAGTGGGCGAGCAGCGTGTATCTGTCAATGGCTTTGCCCGGAATATGGTTGATGAGAACGGTTTTGGCCTGACTTACGGTGTTAATGCTGAATTATGGCAGGCGTGGCTGGCGGAGAATAAAGATCGGGATCTGGTGATTAACGGTCTGATTTTCGCCCATGAACAAGAAGCCAGTACCAAAGCCGAAGCCAAAGAGAAGCAGAAAACTAAATCCGGTACTGAGCGCATTCAGCCTGAACAAGTAAAAGAGGTTGAAAAGGCATTTTAAGGGGATGGCATGAGCGATATTGTTGAGCTGAATATTCAGAAATGGCGTGACGCTTACCCCAATATTCAAGCCACCAATACGCAGCTCGAAATGGATTTTGTGGAAGCTACCATGCTTCTCAATAATACCGAACGTAGCTGCGTAAAAAATTTGAAAGAGCGCGAGATGCTGCTTTATCTGCTGATGGCGCATATTGCCACCCTGCAAAACAATATGGATGCAGGTAATAACGCCGTAGGCAGGGCATCCAGTGCAACAGAGGGGAGTGTGTCTATTTCACTGGACTATGGCACGACCTCAGATGCAGAGAAATGGTATATCCAGACGCCCTACGGTGCGAAGTATTGGCAAATGACCGCCCGCTACCGTTCATTCCTCTATGTCATAGGCCAGATGCCAATTCATGTCAGGAGGTGATATGACTAATAATTTAAGTAAATCATTACGAAAAGCGCTGGGGAAATATCTGGAAGCTAGCAGCCTTGAGTTGAAAGCGGGGATTTTCGAATCAGCAACTTATCCCGACGGAACGCCCGTTGCTACGGTAGGTTATATCAATGAATACGGTGCATCAATCAATGTTCCAGAGAAGACAACCACACTTTATCGCAAAGTGAATCCTGATGGCACGTTTGCGAATAAGGGGCGATTTGTCAAGGCATTAAAATCTAATTTTGCCACCGATCACACTGTCCCTGCTCACACCGTGAACATTCCACCAAGACCATTTTTCAGAACCGTTATTGCTAAAGGCAAAGAAGATTGGTCTGGAATGCTGGCAAAAGATATTCAGCGCAATGACGGTGATGCAAAAAAGGCAATGGCGCGATTAGGTGAGCGTATTGTGGATGAATTGCAGGCGTCTGTTTTGTCGTGGTCTGAGCCACCAAACAGCCCGTCAACTGCCATGAAGAAAGGATTTAACAAGCCTCTCGTTGATACAAGTCAGTTATCCAAATCGTTTGGTTATGAGGTTAACGATGATTAATGTCAGAGGTATCGCCAACAGCTTAATCACCACCGTCAACCCGAATATCAACGCCGTTCTGCTAGCTAATGATGGTTATACGACAACTGACTCCGGCAAACAAATCCCCAAATATTCTGAGCATGAGATCTCTGTGCAGCTACAAAGCCTCAGTACACAGGATTTGGAACATCTGGGCGTCATCAACCAACAAGGCCAGCTCATCTATGCCTATGCCAGAGGACAGATATCAGCAATCCGGCGAATAAAGCAGAAAGGTTCAGACCGGATGCGTTTTGCAGCTTATGGCGAAGATGAAATATCTGAGTGGAATGTAACGCGAGTTGTCGAGTCCTACCCGACATGGGTTAAGGTGTTGCTATGGCGACAGTAATAACAGTCACTCACGATAATTTATTCGCTGAGGTCAGGCAATATCTCATCGCATTACTCTCGTGCGATGTGATTCAGGGATATCAGAACGATGTCCCAGCTCCTGACAACGGCGTTGTAATGCACGTTCTGTTTGAGCGAGACATTGACTACATCGCCAATTATTACCATCACGAATCGTCAGAAATTACGGCGCAACGCTCTGTAGAACTAACGGTGCAGTTAGATTTTTACGGGGATGATGCTGATTCACGGGCGCGGGTGGTGGCGAATCTGTGGCAGTCCAGTTACACCACAGCTCGACTCAAAAAATGCCAGCCACTCTACAGCGAGCAACCCCGCAAAATGGTTTTGGTGAACGAGGCTAACCAGTACGAAAACCGCGTAATGCTCGAAATCAAACTGCAATACAACCCTGAAATTTCCTACTCAGTCGAGAGTACCGACTCATTCTCTATTGATCTCAATTCTATTTAAGGTAAGCACCTATGAACACTATTCCGGCGAGTGACATTGTCAGCGTCCTGCCCAGCGTCGTTGGCACGGGCGGAAATCCCCTGGCACTGAACGCTATTTTTATTACCAAGAGCACACCGAGCGCCATGTTGGGTACGAAAGCATTCGGCAGCGCTGAACAGATTGCAGAAATCTTCGGCACAAAATCCCCTGAATACGAAGCGGCACAGGTTTATTTTTCTGGATTCGTTGGCTCAACAACCCGACCCGAAACACTGTATATCGCGTCAATGGTGACAACCAATCAGGCGGCAAAGCTGGTGGGTAGCAAAGTACCAATCAGGGATTTTAACCATATCCCGCAGGGGTTAGAGCTGGATATTGACGGCAAACGCCAGATTGTCACTATCACGCCCGCCGATATCAAATCCTATTCCGCGCTGGCAGAGGCTGTCTCTGTGTCACTGGCGAAAGCTGGTACATGTCAATATGACGCAAACAGCCGCACATTTGCTATTGAAGGCGCAAAGAAAGGTGCTGGTGGAACAATCAGTTTCGGCTCAGGTGATTTAGCCGAATACATGGGGCTGACAGAAAATGCAGGTGCACAGAAAAACGAGGGTATCAATGCGGACACCATTGATGAACTGATGCCACGCATTACCAAATCAGTGACTAATTTCGTTTCCATTATGGCGATTGGTGATTTCAGCTCTGACGAGAAAATAGCGATTTCCAAATGGGTGACATTGCAAAATGACCGTTACGTGCATGTGCTGTATTCCCATGGTGAGCTGGTGGCACTGGAGACAATTTCTAGCGCCATTCTCGAATCTGATATTGGTGGCACGTGCCTGATGTACGGCGACCATACCCACGGTGCATTTGCCTGTACCTATGCCGCATCACTCAATTTCAATGAGTTGAACGGTCGTGCAACATTTGCATTCCGTCGTCAGGAAGGGCTGAAACCCACCGTAACCGAAAAGTCTTTAGCTGATGAGCTACTACGGCTGAGATTTAACTTTTACGGTGCTTACGGTACAGCAAACGATCGGTTCATATTCGTTAATCAGGGTTCAGTTTCCGGCAAATTCAAGTGGTTGGATAGCTACGTCAATCAGGTATTCCTGAACAGCCAATTACAACTGGCATTGATGACCATGCTCACCAGTTTCAAATCCATTCCCTATAACGAAACCGGGAAAGCGATCCATCGTGCTGCCCTTAAAGACCCTATAGACCAAATGTTACGGTTTGGCGGTATTCAGCGCGGCGTCGTTTTATCTGAACAACAGAAAAAGCAGATTAACGTCGAGGCAGGCTTTGATGCAGCAGCCCAGATTCAGACTGAGGGATGGTGTGTCATGATCAATGACACTCCCGCACAGACTCGCGGATTGCGTAAATCCATGCCATTAAAATTCTGGTATGCCGATGGGGGCAGCGTCCAGAAAGTTGAACTCCCATCAATTAACGTCCAGTAAGGAGTAATCATTATGACAATGGGACATAACCCACGCACGATCACCTCAGCGAATGCCGTGTTAATGCTGAGATGCAAAGGGATATATGACGATTATGTAGAAATTCAAGGCTTTCAGGCTGATAACGCATGGGAGTTCGGTGAGGTTACACTTGGGGAAACCCGTATTGGGGTGGATGGGAAACAGTCTGTTGGCTACATCCCGCATGAAACACCATTAACACTGTATTTGGAGGCGAATAGTCCCTCTATACAGATACTGGAAAATATTAGAAAGGACTTTAATTCCAAGAAAGAAGCTAGATTTGTCGACATTGTTGTTGAAATTCCTTCTATTGGTAAACGCTATTCCGGCACAGGCGGGCTAATCAGTATGACAGGCGGGGCGAGCGGTAAAAAACTACTGGACGGAACCAGCTACAAATTCAACATGATCACTAACGGCGCTGAGGAAATCGCATAATGTCTAATCTGAAATCCAAAACAATCACCATCGAATCAGGCCGTGACGCGGGCAAGGTGTTTTTTATCACTGAAATGCCGATTGTTAAGGCTGATGACTGGGCGATGAGAGCGTTATTCACTATTGCCAATGGCGGCATTGATATTGGTGATCTCCGTCCATCAATGGGAATGATGGCAATAGCACAGGTAGCTATCAAGGCCCTGTCTAATATCAGAGCGGATGATGGCATTCCGCTGTTGAATGAACTGCTCGACTGTGTACAAATCGTTCCGTCTGGTGGCAATGCCCGCGCTATCGAATTCAACTCTGATATCAGGGATGTTAAGACGATGTTCCTACTGCGAGCGGAGGCGCTGGCTATCCACATTGATTTTTTAACTCAAGGCGCTGGCTCAGACTCGAAAAGTTAAGGGCTGGCTTGCCGCTGAAAGAGGGCATTCTGGCGGAGCCTAACAATGTTTCTAGTATTGTGTATCAGGTCGTGACGTCAGGGTACGCCTCCTATCACGAACTCTCTACGATATACGGGCTGGAAGCTGCGCTGAATATGCTAGAAATCCATCAAGTCAGCGAATACAACAAGCGGTTAATAGAGGAGCTGAGTAAGTCAGATTAATTTACCCAGCCCTCTAAGCGGTTATAATTAAATCAAGCTCATCATGACATGAGGTGACGAATGTTAAAGCCAATAGCTATGCTTGGTACTTGGCAAATGTAACCGAATGAATTAACAATTGGAGAAAGACAATGAAATTTGAAGAATTATCGTATGACTCACAAGAAGCGGCAATAAAAGTTCTGGCAGATCTACTGAGAATCAAGTACCAGCAAACTTTTGATTTACCAGACAGTACAGTTAGATTTTTAGGCCACAGTGTAAGAAAAGCATTTGCGGCCTTAGAAAGTGAAGAGCCTAGAGTTGAATCTGATTCATATTGCGGATACGGAAGAGCTGGCTCATCGGTCAGCGAATGATAGCCATGCCTCCCAATCACCAGCCAGAGCGCAAGCTATAATACTTGGCGAGCCTTTTGATAATGGTGAAGCAACCTTTAGCACCTTAAAACATAATTCTTTTGCGCTAAGATTTGATTCTCCTTGATATGTTCCTTGGGGTAATTTTAATGGCCTCCGAGTATCACTTAGTAGAGTTTTGTATAAACCGATAGACTCCATACTTTCGTGTAACTTTTCATATTCATTGCTTTCAGCTCCATGCAACTCGACTCTAACCATATATCTTACCATTCTTCTTACTCCTTATTTTGTTTGAGGAATGATCAACTTATCAACTTATCAACTTCCCTTAATTGCGGGAAGTGAGTACCACCTCGCCTGATGTGGCTAAAAGCAGGCCTAACTTACTAATAACGAGGTCGCTTAATCGACCTTTTTTTGTTTCTAAAAAAGGAGTCCCAATGGCGACCTTAGTTGATACCCTACTCGTTGCACTCAAGCTGGATATGTCCGGCTTTGCAAATGATGCGAACAAAGCGATTAAAGCGCTTGATGATCTGGATAAGAAGGCTGACGGCGCATCTACGGCTGTGGCAGAGTTATCAGATAGCACCGGTCAAGCTGCGGATAGTTCCAGAGATTTGAGTCAGTCTAATGAATCCCTGACCAAATCGACTGAAACTGTCGGTAAATCCACTAAAAGCACCTCTAATGTGGTGCTGAATTTCTCCGACTCACTCAGTGAATCGTCTGATAAAGCTCAGGATATGAGCAAGTCCATTGACGGTGCGGTTAAAGCACTGGCGGGACTCTTCGCGACGATTTTCGTTTCCAGTGGGCTAGCGAAACTGGTTAGCGAGATATCCAGCTCAAACGATCAGCTCCACTTCCTGAGTAAAAACTTAGGCATGAACGCGGACACCATCAAAAAATGGCAGAACGCCGCTGAGATGTCAGGTGGTAGTGCTGATGGCATGGCGGCCACAATGTCCAGCCTCAATAAATCGTTGTGGGATTTGGTGACTGTCGGTGATGCGTCCATATTGCCATTTTTCAATGCGCTGGGTATCGGAGTAGTAGATTCCTACGGGAAAATCAGGAATCTGGACGATATTCTGTTAGATATGGCGGACTCTTTTTCCAAGATGGAACGCCCGCAGGCGTATAACATCGGCAAAAATATGGGGCTGGATGACGGAACCATCAACATGTTGCTGGAGGGCAAAGAGGCTGTTCAGAAAAAGCTGGATGCACAGAAAAACCTCGTCATTTCCACCAAAGAGGAGCTGGAATTAAACCGCCAACTCAGGGAGCAAAATTCGGTACTCGGGCAGCAATGGGAGGGGTTAAAAACACTAATAGCTAACTATTTAACGCCTTATTTTCTCAAGTTTTCAGAGAGAATTTCCGGTTTTCTTTCTTATCTGAATAAGAATCGTGAAACTGCTATCTCGGTATTCAAAGGCATTGCGACAATTATCGGGGTGGCTCTCATCCCTATGGCTATTGCCGCAGGCTCTGCCTTTCTTGCTATGTTTGCGCCTTTATTCACTGGCGTTGGGCTTATTGCTCTTTTGAGTCTTGGCTTATTGGGGCTTTATGACGATTACCAAACATGGAAAAAAGGCGGGGATTCATTATTTGACTGGTCAGAATGGAGTGATTCAATTGAGTATGTTTTGAAAAAATTAGACGAATTCAAAAAGTGGTTTAAAAACACCACTATAGGCCAATGGTTTAAAGATACGAATGGCGAAATCAGCAACTTGAAATTGGCGTTTGGTGCATTTGCTACATACTTAGCAACCAAATGGGTTGGTAAGATTTTAGGGGCATTCGGTAAGGTATCCAGAGGGGCTAAGAATATAAAAGTTCCTGGTGGAAAATTAGGAATGGCAGGAAAAGCTGGCGCTGTTGGTTTAGCCGCTGGTGTTGCATATGAAAGCGAAGAGTATATAGATTCGACACTCAATTCTACATTTGGTGAATATGACTGGTTCCAGCGTGTAAGAACAGCTCCGACTTGGTCTGATTTTGGTGCAGCATTGATAGGTCAAGGTGATGCCAGATGGATTAATGGTCAGTGGGTGGATAATCGTGGTAAAGGACTAGGAAGTCAGGTTACTGAAACTACCTTAGATATCCCTACTGGTGATCCTGAACTTGATAAGCTCAAAGCTAAGGTTCAGCGTGGTGAAATGACACTGAATGAACTTAATAGCATCATTTCAGGAAGCAAACTGCAAGCGCTCCCGGTTCCGCCACAAAAAGGCAATACCAGAGGGGAACGTAACAATAACCCGCTGAATATGGAATACGCCAAACAAAAAGGTGCAACGGTAGAAGATCATCCTAATAAGCGCTTCGCTAAATTTAATACTATTTATGAGGGCTTAGAGCGTACTGCTTGGCAATTGCGGCGTTATTTCAACGGACAAACTAAACCGGAAAAGCTACAAACGATTGAAAGTATAGTCTCTACTTGGGCGCCTCCCGGTGGAAAAGACAAAAATAATACTAAGGATTATATTCAAAGAGTTGCTCAAAGATTAGGTGTAGGTAGCAACGACCGCTTAGATCTGAATAACCATGATGTCATGTATGCATTGATGAATGCGATGAGTCAGGAGGAAATAGGAAAACCGTTACCTTACTCCAAGCCACTTGTCATGGCGGCAATTAAAGGGCAAGGAGATCCGATGGTCAATTTAGCAAAAAATATTAGCGCATTCTCTGAGGCAATATCAAAACCTATAGTTACTAATATGCCGAATGGTGGAGCTGAATTTCTTGCTCAAACTCAAAAAATCAATGCGATGCCTGCTACTACCGTGAACAATAAAACTGATATTACTATCGGTGACATTAATGTTCACACGTCATCTAGCACGGTGGCAGGGACTGTAACGGACGCAGGGCAAGCGGCTAGAGAAAGTTTATCTCAAATAATTCCGTCGATGGGATAAAGAGAACTCATAATGAT
This sequence comes from Xenorhabdus khoisanae, assembly GCF_001037465.1. Taxonomy (GTDB): domain Bacteria; phylum Pseudomonadota; class Gammaproteobacteria; order Enterobacterales; family Enterobacteriaceae; genus Xenorhabdus; species Xenorhabdus khoisanae. The sequence continues at coordinate 17,819 of NZ_LFCV01000053.1, read as the reverse complement.
ATGCCTTCTTTAGACAGAGTGGTTATAATTAAACCAAATTGTCATTACATGAGGTGATGAATGTTAAAGAGAATCGCTTGTATAGCCATCCTACTTACTTCAATGAGCGCTATCGCTGATAACGGAGTTTATACCGGCGATGACGGCAAGCTCGATATTCGTAATGGGAACTATTTTTGTGGTATTTATCCAAGTGGGGTATTAAGCAATTTTAAAGAATTCCCACCCGGTCACTTCCCACGGGCTATGTTAAGAATCGAGCATGATGAAGAGGGAAAATATCTAGTTACGGATCTTCATCCAAACATACCGATGAGTGCTAAGCCATCTCCATCTTGGGGTAGCTTTGGTGCAACGGTTAAGCTTGAATCTAGTAGTAATAATTCCGTGAAATATAAAGAGTATGTGAACGATAGTAACTATGCATTCCTTATAGGCAGTGAAAAGCTAGGAATAATGGCGATTCTTAGCACTGATGATGCATTTAGTCCTGTGAATGCAGTATTAGGAAAGTGCGAAAGGATGAATTCTTATTAAATAGCCCCTTACGGGGCTTTTTTGTTGAGTAGAGTACCTCTAACGAGAATAGGCCTCTCATCTAGCTCCTCATACCTTAGAGGGATGTTCTTTATTATATTTTTTAATGCTTCTTGAGCAATCCTTGCTTGAGTATCTATATCCCGAAATTTGTCTGTATCTGAGTTTTTTGTTGATTCAGCCAACAGGCTGACTTGCATCTTTAGCTCTTCAATTTTTTCATCTTTCTTTTTGACTTCGTTTTCTAATCTTAATGCCTTAGCTATTCGCTTATAGGTATCGTCTGATGATGGAGGCGCTGATGCGAGAAGCTTTTCGAGTTGTAGCGACATATCTATGTGATAAATAACCTCTTGCTGGAGGCTCCGCTTCGATTTTTCTGCTTTATCTTCTAACGCTTCCCTTAATTCAGGCGACATTCTTAAAGGGTATGGCGCTATACGTGACATGATATTGACTCCTTTAGACTCACTGCTCAGCAGTTTAGATAGCAAATATCCGTTTGACAAGTGAGTCCTTATGATCCACAATTTAACTATGATAAATTAATTCAAAGGAAAAAAGAGAGTCATTATGAGTCAAAAACAAAGAATTCTACCGTATCCATTAAGAATGCCGCCAGAGGTTAGGGAATGGTATGAAGAAGAATCAGGCAAAAGTGGACGCTCTCTAAATGCAGAGATAGTGAAAATTTTGAAGGACAGAATGAATAGAGTGATGGGGCAAAGAAAGAATGCGGGATGAAAACAACGAAGCCCCAACTGTTTTGGGGACAGTTAGGGCTTCTGAGTGCTATTTATCGTGTGAGACAAACAACTTAGCCATTGTAACGAATGACAAATTAATTTACCAGAGTACCGCCAAGTACCCTGAAAACAGAAAACCAGTAGTTTGCAATTACTGGTTTTCATCAAACTAACTCGATGGAGAGTTTTTAATGACTATTAATAATGTAGCAGCTCCTAACTCAGTTGTCACTAAGATGTCAAGCCGCGAGATTGCGGAACTTACAGGAAAACGTCCTGCCGATGTTATTCGGGATATATGGGTCATGCTGGGGCAGCTGTACAGCCTCAATAAAGATGACGCAAATTTGCGTCATGATAAAAATCAACAAGTTATATTGGCTGAGGGGGTAATAGCTGTTATTGATAGTCGCGGCTATATCTCTGAACTCTTACTCGACCGCCGTCACACAGAAATTCTTATCACTGGTTACGACGTTGTGCGCCGTGCGGCAGTAATTGACCGTTGGTTTGCGCTTGAGTCTGGTACAGAGCTGCCCCAGCTATCAAAAATGGAAATGATCGCTGCTATTGCCACAAATGCCGCTCGCAATGAGAAGCGCCTTGTTGTGATGGAGCAAAAAATGGAGCATCTGGAGCAAGGCACTATCCCTGTCGGTTATCAGGGCTACAGTTACCTGAAAGCTACTTACGGATTGAGTGATGCCAAAAGTAGGCAGTTAGTCATGGCTTGGTCGGTTCCTCATAAGAAGGTTCCTCATGTTGCACCGGGCGGGCAGGTTATTCAAATGTCAGTCGTGCATGAAGAGTCATTCGAGAAAGCACTAAACCAGATGATGAGAGAAGCAGAGCAACGTGGCTCACAGTGGTATCACCCCAAGATGGGAAGATTCTCCATTAATGGCTGGAAGACGGCGGCATGATTCACGGTGTTGAAGCAGCTTAAGGACTGAGGGCCAAGGAGTAGCTTAAATACTAATCGTTGTAACAGGATTAACTAATTTATCAATGAATTACAGCATTAACAATGAACGTTAACATATTACAGTTGTATAAATAGTTTAATATTCGAAGTATATCGCAATTCACGGCAGAGTGCCTTTACAAAACGTTACAATCACGTAATAAATAGCTCCGTTCTGAAACGGCGAAGCCCCAACCATCGGGGGATAGTCAGGGCTTCTAAATCGTCTAATACCATTCCAAGGAAAATAGACATGCCTATTATAGCAACTAAAGAAGTTAGTAAAACTATTAACGTTCCATTTTATGGCTCAGATCTCTATGTCGTTAATTATAACGGTGAGCCGTATGTGCCGATGAAACCTATTGTTGAAGGTATGGGTTTAGCTTGGGGCGCTCAATTTGTTAAGTTAAAACAACGTTTTAGTAAAGGTGTTTCGGAAATCGAAATACCTACCAAAACAGGCAATCAAGATATGACTTGCCTTGCTCTCCGTAAATTAGCTGGTTGGTTAGCTACTATCAGCCCTAATAAAGTTAAAGCATCGATCAGGGATAAAGTTATCCGGTATCAGGAAGAGTGCGACGATGTACTTTATGAATATTGGACTACTGGTGAGGTGAAAAAGAAAAAGTCAAAACAGCCACCCAATTTCAGATACGTTATCAAGATGGAAGTTTACGATAAGCATCTCGATAAAACTGAGACTTTTACTGGTGGAACTGAGACGCCGCAGGGGATCATTGATGGGGTAGCAAGACGATATGGTTTTTACATTGAAAACCTGCTCTCACTGCCGATGAATATATTCTAACACCAAGCCATGGATGGCTAATATCGATGATTTTATAATCAATGAATGCTAAGATTAGGGCAGATAGACATTAACTCAGTACGCAGAGAGGTGAAACATGGGAGTAGTTATAACAGAGGCTTTTGTTGTAAATGTTATCCATGATGACATGTGGGTTGCCGAGTGTGATGAGCTTGGACTGGTTACAGAAGCTAAAACTTATGATGAGCTGACAGAGAAAGTTTGGGAAATAGCACCTGAACTTTATGAGATTAACGGCATGGGCGACCAGTCTGAGGTTATTCGCCTTAAGTTTATTCAGGAGCAATCATCTGACTCAAGAGTGGCGCTCTGATGGGATCTGGCTTATATCCACAGCTAAAAGAAATTTTATTGGCTCACGGATGCTACTTTGTCAGACAAGGCAAAGGCAGCCATGAAATATGGCGTAGCGATATAACCAACAAAGCATTTAGTGTGCCATACACGATAGTCTCCAAGCATACTGCTAACGCAATTTTGAAACAGGCAGGTATTAAAGAAAAGATCTAAGGGTTATTGCATTAAGGGGTAACAATGGACAGTAAATTATTTTCCAGATTCACTGAAAGCATGACGCAGACGAACGAAATCATTAATGATGCCCATGCATTGAGCGCAATTCAGACAAAAGAGGATGACGATATTCTGGATATAGTGCGCGAGCGCCTGAAAAAAACCCGCTAAGGAATTAGAGTAAACCTTGATTAAATTTAGCATCTTTGCCCTGCCAAATAAGCCATGATTCACATAACCCGCTTCGGCGGGTTTTTCACTTCTAACGCCGCTTAATTGCGGTTTTTTTACATCCAAAAAGCGAGGTGCTCTATGTTCGGAATGCCAGAACTACCCAAAATGCCCGATATTCCCAACTGGAAAGGGATCCCCGATGCTGCAATGGATGCGGGTATCAGTCTGGGCGGTGCTGCATTGATAAATACACTGTTCGGTAATTACTGGGGGATATTCAATCAGTATGGAATTCCTCTACTATTAGCCGACAGCGTGATATCACTGCAATACCAGAATCAGTATCGGGTAGTGAGTGCGCCGATAGAAAACGGCTCATTCGCTACTTATAACAAAGTCGGGGAACCGTACAAAATCACCGTGCAGCTAAGTAAAAGCAGCGGTGGAACTTTAGAGCGCGGCGCTTTTCTGTCTCAACTGGAGATTTTGGCGAAAAGCACACTGAAATTTCACGTTGTCACACCTGAATTCGTCTACACCAATGCCGCTATCGTGGGCTATGACATTGCGAGAGAGGCTAAAGATGGGGCGACCCTGCTTAAAGTGAACCTGCATCTTGAGGAAATCAGGGAGGTGACAGTCAAATATGATAAGGAAGAAGTCAAAAACCCCGATGATGCCAAGAAGAAAAATACGGGTGATAAAACCCAAAAGGTTGAATCTAACGCCTCCAGTGGCTCAATAGGTAAAATGATGGATGATCTGGGTGATTTATACAATGATGAAAATAAATCTTGGCTTGTCAAAGGAAAAGAAGGTGCTGGAATTTTATGGGAAGGATTTGAAGGAATAGGTAAAGATTTATCAGATATAAAATCTCAAGCTGAAAATATGGTTAAGCAAATAAGTAATGGGAGTTTCTAATGATAACTGAAATACCCTTAGATAAAATTCCAAATCAAACGCTTTCCTTCACTTTGGAGGGTGATAACTACGATTTAGCATTAGAAACAAGGCTCAATAATTTATTCGCTACTGTTAAGAAAAATGGGGAATATCTGGTATGTAATCGCGTTTGTCGAAATATGACTTATATCTGTCAGTGGCTTGTATTCTCAGATATAGAAGGTAATACCGATCCAGAATATTCAGAATTAGGCTCTCGATATAGGTTGGTATGGATAAATGGCATTTAATAGAAAAGAAATTAGAATCACTCTCACCCTCTCGGGCGAAAACGAATCATTCACTTCAAAAGGACAAAATAAACTTTCTGCAACTGGACTCAGGATTAGTACTGAAATTAATTATGGAAACGGTGCTATTGCTCCCCACGCTAGAATAAAAGCCTACGGATTACCAATGGAAACAATGGAGAAGTTACTTCGTATCAAATGGGGTACATTAAAAGCATTGCGTAATACTGTAACAATCGAAGCAGGTGAAGAAGGAGGAGAATTATCACAAGTTTTCAAAGGTGGTATAACCTTCGCCTATCCAGATATGAATGATGCGCCTAATGTTGCCCTGATGATTGAAGCGCAAACTGCTATCTTGGAGAAAATAAGAGGTGTTAATGCAGAAAGCTACGAGGGTGAGCATGAAGTTGTAAATATCATGCGCAACATCTGTCAGCGTATTGGATATTCATTTGAATCTAATGGCGTCAGTGAGAAATTATCTGATGTATATCTGGGTAATACAGATATGGAAAAAATAAGATGGCTGGCAGAAGCTGCAAATCTCAATTTATATATTGAAAGCAATTCCATTGGTGTAACTAGAAAATGGCAACCAAGAAATTTAAAAATTCCTGTTATTTCTCCAGAAACTGGTTTGGTTGGCTATCCGGTTCCTTCAATGAGAGGTGTTGATTTTAAATGCTTCTATAACCACTTGGTAAGATTCGGTGGCATTGTCCGCATTGCCGACAGTCAGATAGCCATTTGTAATGGTGATTGGTTGGTATATGGAATCAGAATAATTCTTGAGACAGAACAGGACTCAGCGCAGTGGTTTATGGAAGTTAACGCTAGCCCAAGAGGTGATAACCATGTTGCAATCAAAAAATGATGAACAAGTTTCTTTATATGACCCACAAGTTATGGCGGGTGGCGCTCGCAGTCAGGAGGCGATCATCTGGTCGCTGATTGGCAAGATGGGGACAGTGACGATATGCAGGGTGGTGAAAGTTAAGGGCGGTGGCGTTGCCCCTGTGGGTTACGTCGATATCCTACCTTTAGTGCAACAAGTCGATGGCGCGGGGAATGTCTACGAGAATGCCATTATCTACAACGTGCCCTATTTCCGGTATCAGGGTGGTGCAAATGCCGTCATTCTCGACCCGAAGCCGGGTGATGTGGGTATTTGTCTCGTTTGCACCCGTGATATTTCAAAGGTGAAGCGAAGCAAGAATTCAGCGCCACCTGAGAGCAAGCGGCGGTTCGATTGGTCTGACAGCCTCTATATCGGCGGCCTGCTCAATGGCGCACCGAGCCAGTATGTCCATTTTCTGGATAGCGGCATTAACGTTGTTTCCACTGGGGTAGTGAATGTCAAAGGCACAAAGATAGTGCTGGACGCACCTGTAGAGACAACGAGCACCATTCAGGCCAAGAGCGATATTACTGATAACACCACCACTAATAGCTTGTCGATGGCAGGAATGCGCCAAGTCTATAACAGTCATACCCACCCAGAACACGGGCAAGGCTCCAATACCAGCCCACCTAACCAAAAGGCTTAACAACATGCGGACATTATTTCTAATGCCTGCCACATGGGATCTGACTCTCGATGCGGCGGGGAATATTGCTATTGCCTCAGACCAGTACGCCAGAGCGCAATCAGTGGCTAATGCCTGTCGGGTGTTTGTGAAAGATATGTACTACTCACAGAGGGAGGGCATCCCCTATCTGGAGGAAATATTAGGTAAAAACAGATACTCACTGGCGATGTACCGGAAAAATCTGGAGGACGCCGCGATGTCAGTTGATGGTGTGGTCTCTGCCACAGCGGAACTGAGTACGGCAAATGACCGGATTGTGAGAGGCAGAATTAAATTTACCGACATTGACGGACGGGAGGGAGTAATAGAACTATGATACCGAAACTACAAATCACCCCACAGGGGATATTAGCGCCACCGACCGATGAGATAATCGCGGGAGTGTGGCGGCTAATGCAGTCCTGTTTTGGCGATAATCTCAATAAATCAATGGATACACCGCAGGGTCAATTAGTCACTACCCTGACCGCCATTATCACCGACGAACGAAATACTCTTATTAACCTCCTGAATAGTTTTGACCCCCGATATGCTGACGGCATGATGCAAGATGCGCTGGGTTATATCTATTTTCTACAGCGTCATCGGGCGACAAAATCTATTGCCGAGGTCACGATTAACGGGCTGGCAAACACTATTATTCCTGTCGGATTTCAGGTGATCGATGATTCAGGTAAAACATGGAGCACCCAGATAGAAGCGAGGATTGACGATAACGGACTGGTAATAGTGCACGTTTATTGTGATGTTACTGGCAGAGTTTCAGCCTCGGTTGGAGCTATTAGCCGCGTTGTCAAAAACATCAATGGGGTTGACTCGGTCATCAATAAAACCGCCGCCATTGTTGGCAGGGATGATGAATCACGGCAGGAGTTTGAACTGAGGCGGCAGGAATCTGTCGCTATCAACGCCAAAAACACTAATGCCGCAACCTATGGCGCAGTATCTAACATCAAAAATGTCATTGATTGTTATGTTGTCGATAACCCAGATAGTGAAACTATCACAGTCGGAGTAACTAATTACCCGTTAATCCGAAATTCTATCGCTGTCTCTGTGGTAGGTGGTGATGATAATGAGATAGCCCGGCAGATTTTGGCTCGAGCCGGAACCGGCTGCTCATTTGTGGGGAATACGACAGTCAAATATGAGGACACGGATAATTTTCCCTATCTGCCGCCCAGTTATGACATTAAATTCATCCGGCCACATCATATTCCTATTGAATTCATTGTGACATTTGAGAATAAATTGGGATTGACGCACCAAGATAAATTAGCTGTTCGCAAAGCTGTTTTGAATGAATTTGAGACAGGCAGGGGTAAAGGAAGGATAGCTAAAAAACTCATTGCCAGTGACTACATTTGCGCAACGGCTCAATCAACACGGGAGCGGTTGATATCGGTTCAAATAGCAAGGAAGAAAGGCGAAGCGGCTAATTATCTGGATTTCGGCATTGACGAGTTTCCGACATTATCTATAGATGATATAAGGATAGAATAATGCTGGATATAAAAGAGACACTACTCAGCCAGTACGCCAATAGCCCTACCATCTGCACTATTCTCAACTCAATAAATGAAACCATCGACCCCAGAGCTAATGCCGACGAGTTTTATAATTTGGCGGTCAACGTTCTCACAGCGAGAGGTTTTGGGTTAGATGTCTGGGGGCGTATTGTTGGTATTGGCAGGGATTTATCTATACCCGACCCGAATGTTGATTATTTCGGATTTAAAGAAACGAAAAAATTTACGCCGTTTGACCAGTCTCCATTTTATTCTGGAGGAACTGATACGTCATATATGATGGATGATTCAATATTCAGGGATGTTATTCTAATGAAGGCGTATTCAAATATACTATATGCAACCGCGCCTAATATTAACAACTGGCTAGGTTGTTGCTTTTTACGAGGCCGTTCATATTATCTAATAACCGGACATATGACAGCCAGATATGTATTTGAATATAGATTATCTGAATTAGAAAAAAATCTAATTTACAACCGACAAATATTACCCCGCCCATCGGGAGTGAAAATCAGCATTGTAGAATTACCATTAGGTGAATTTTTCGGATTTTATGGAACCGGATTTCAACCATTTGGTCAGGCGTCATTTGCATAATAGGTGAATAATGAAAAACCCAAATTTAATACCGCGACCATTTGCTCAAAATGGTCAGAAAGATGATATTCCTGCAAACTATAAATCAGACCTACCCAGCCAAAAAGCAACATGGGATACAGGATTTCCCCAAATCACAATGATGCCTGTTACGGCTGGTGGATTACCTCCCAGTGGCAGGGATTTTAACGGTATATTTAATCAGATATCTGATAATATCGTTCATTTATCCAAGGGCGGAAAATATAAATTCTCACTAGAGTATGCCAATTCTATTGGCGGGTATTCCAGAGGGGCAATATTACAATCGGATGATGAAACAAAAGAGTTTCAGAGCCTCATTGATAACAACAAAATTAATTTCAATACAGCGTCAGCGGATAAAATTAATTCAGCGTGGAAATTGGTTAATACAAATCAAATTCTCGATGAGCTGAATAAAAAATTCGATAAATCGGATGTTGTTCAATCTGTCGGCGGCAGTCAAACGCAGGTGATGAGTCAAAAATCCGTAACTGACGTCCTGAATGATGTCAGAACACTGGCTAATACAGCAAATCAAAATGCAGCCAATGCCAATGCCAACGCCAACAACCGCCTCGAAAAATCCCAGAACGGCGCGGATATTCCCAACAAACCAGAGTTTGTGAAAAATCTCGGTTTAGCGGCAGGCTCGGCATTACCTGTTGGAGTGCCGATTCCGTGGCCGTTAGCAACCCCGCCTGATGGATGGTTGAGATGTGATGGTTCGATATTCGGTGCGGCACAATACCCAGAACTGGCGAAGGTGTACCCATCATTAAGGTTACCTGACCTGCGCGGCGAATTTATCCGTGGATGGGATGATAGCGGTAAGGTTGATGTCGGCCGCCGTCTTCTTAGCTCCCAGAATTTTGCCTTTCAGGATCATTATCACGCGTTACCAACGAGTACAGGCGTTGATTGGGATAAGAGCGAGCAGGGGATTACAACGGTTTTTTCTGATGCCAAAGCGCAGAATTTCGCTTGGGATACCAGTCAGTCAGGTGGAAACAACACTGGATTGTGGTCGGGGAATCTTTTCCGTACATATAGATCAAGCGTCGATGGTGGTGTTTCTGTTGCTAACGAAACACGCCCGCGTAACATCGCATTTAACTACATTGTGAGGGCAGTATAATGACTCAGGCAAAATTAGATAAAAATCAACTTGCTATAATCGCCGGTAATATCACGGTGTTTCATTATGATGAAAAAACAGGCGAATATTTTTCATCCTCCGTGGAGTATTTACCCATAGGTGTTGGCGTCCCCGCACATTCCTGTATTGATGCGCCGGGAGCACGCAAAACAGGTTATGCCATTTGCCGAACGGCAGATTTATCCGCGTGGGAATACGTTGCTGATCACCGTGGCGAAACGGTCTACAACATTGAAACGGGCGCCGCACAGGTGATTACAGTGCTCGGTGATTATCCGCTAAACACTACACCGGATGCCCCAACTACCCCCTTCGATAAATGGGATGGTAAACGGTGGGTGACAGATACTCTGGCACTAAAAACTGATCAAATCAGGCGAGCTGAACAGCAAAAATTATCACTGCAACGACAGGCCAATTTCGCTATTGCCCCGTTACAGGATGCGATTGACCTCGATATGGCAACCGATGCCGAAAAATCCGCATTAACCGACTGGCGTAAATACCGGGTATTGCTCAATCGAGTGGATTGCTCTACCGCACCTGATATCCCATGGCCTGAGCAGCCGAAATAAATATAGGGGCTACGTGCCCCTCCCCTACTTCGTTAATGGAGTTGGGAGTTAATTTGGGATTTTATTGAGTTGTTATGAGGTAAAAGGTGGGACGCATTTGGGACGCGAAAGATTTTATACGCATTCGATGTTTTTCTAACTTTTGCGAAATGTGGCGTTGTGAGCGGCGGTTTTCGCTGTATCTAGTTGATTTAGATGATAGTTCTACGCTCTCTTAATCAATTGGTCGGGAGTTCGAGCCTCCCACGACCCACCAATTAAATCAATGCGTTACGTGGTTAATTATTTCCAGCAGTTTTCTTACGTGCCATATTCGTGTCATGCACACATAAAATACTATCAATATTTTTTGCGTGCTCTTGTAAATGGACTGGGGATAAATGAGCATAGCGTTTCACCATTTCAATGCTCTCCCATCCCCCCATTTCTTGCAGTGCTGATAATGGAACGCCAGATTGAATCAGCCAGCTAGCCCATGTGTGGCGCAGGTCATGAAATCGAAATCCTTCTATTCCTGCTTGTTTCATGGCAAACTTGAATGACTTGTTGGCGTCAACCCTCATTGGAACCATTTCTACAACCCCTCTTAACTTTTGCTCCCTGACGAAAACATACTTTGTATGTCTACCTATCTGATCACGAATATCCGCGATATGAGCACCTCATCAGGAATTTTCATGGGAGGCTTATCACACGTCATGCAAGGTTCTATTTTATGACTCCACCGGAACAGGGTACGAATAGAAATCTCAAAATGGGCACTCGTTTGTTCGAAAGTCAACGAATGCTTATCTTTGTATGCCAGTACTCGTTTTCGAAAATCTAGACTGTAACCCATTTCACTTTATGCCTTGTCATGTTGGATTTGGATATTATGACATATTAGTATGATTTTGCTATAGTTCTCGGCATGGTGTTCTCAAGGTAACGGTTTTTTGGCGAAAACAAGGATACCAGATCATCATGCCGTTCAAATTCCCTTCACAAAACATCAACAGCCCCTAGTTGTTCGTCTGGTTATACCGTTCCATTGCCTTTTAGTACTTAAAACAGTTGTAGGGGGATCGGGTAAAATTGTGTTTCCTTCCGAATCCCGGAAATGATCTTGAGCGAATCGATACACTGCCCTGAAATACCTTGCCCATAAATCAGCACTGGATTTCGAACCTGTAGCAACCTTTGGATGTAACAGGCTGTTTTTATCGCCAAACCAAATGCCCCCCTCAGTTATGTCTTTGTGCCGCTTTTCTACCATCACACGGGTAATATTAGCGATAGGTATTGATAACCAGTCACCAGAATAATTAAGTAGCGCTGCTCGATACTGTTTCTTTGTGGACTCTTTAATTTTAGCGCCACGATTATCGAGGTACGTACTGGAACATCCCCGATTCACCGCCTGCCATTGGCAACGGCAGCGGGACAGCGCGATAAACAGGTGCGGCGGCGTCTTTGCCGTTATCATCCAGCAATTGCACATCCACGGCATAACGCGGCCTGAATGGGTCAGCCATATCACCACTGGCCGTGTTTTCCGTGTGGGCCTCAATGTGGGCGAATTTGGGCAGGTGCGTGCCCGCCGATAATTCCGGGTAAGCGGCGTTAATTTGGTGCTGGGCGGGGATTTTATTTAATTAGGCAGTGATAAGCCTGTTGGCAATAATGGAACGGCTGCCTTAATTTTATTGATGACTTTAATTAACTCGCTTCGCTCTTCGATGCTAAATTGATCTAATTCCAGCCCATGCCGTTCTTTTTTAATATTGGCAATAAAGAAAATAGCCGCCAGTACGCGAATATTATCGACATAATTCGGATTGCGTTTATTGCGCATCTCATCAATAAAGCCAGCTAATTGCTCATTACCCGCTTTAAGATGTTGTTGCCTGATTTTTGCCAGTTGATTTAAACCATTCACGTGCACATCAAAAGCTATTTTGCTGGCTCGTTGTTCTGTTGACTCAAATTGGTATTCCGTGTTCATTTAAACCTCACCCAATTAGAAACAAAATAAAATAAGCAACGGAACATAAGACAACTGGGAAAATAAATCCGTCACCTTTCTTTGTATGGAACGACTGACCTGTTAGTTTATATTGGTGTTGCTGCTGCTTTAACGCATTCATGCTTACCTCAGACTAACGATGCGCCCATTCCTGCCATAGCATCAACCGCCGAATTAAACTCAGGGTTTGAGTGCAATCTTGATGAAATAGTGACCCCCGCCAACATTAATAATCTCACTGCGTTATTAACCGTCTTCTTAAACTCCGCAACACGGGTCTGGTTAAAATGCTCACCCGAAACAGCCTCACTTACCAACCTGCCCACTTCTGCCGTAGCACCTAATAAGTAACTCGGCATGTTGGCATCACAAACGTCATTAACCGGTACGGATGGCTGACACTGTAATTGCTCCAGTAGACCATCCAAAAGGGAAGCGTCTTCTGTTACATCAGTTAACTTCATTAACTCAACACAAGTCAGCATGTGACGCTGCTCAGGGTTCAGCTTATTGCGCAGCATTTGCGGAGTTATGCCGATGGATTCCGCGATCTGTGCTAAGTCGCCTTTGTGTGTGTTGGAGAACGCACGACACGCATTATCAAAGTGAGATTGTTTGGAAACCCGATAATCAAACATTGCTTTTTTTCTCCAAAAGCGAAATGCTTTACTCGTATTGCGTGTTAAGTGCAAAGGCATAACCTGAAGCGTTGAAAGCTTCCATGGTGAGAGCGACCATATTGATTTCGACTTTTTCGTTAGCACGGGTTTTCTTGCAGATAGGTAAACGACCATCACGAACCATATCACGAGCAGTACTCATGGATGTTTTAGTCAGCGCGCAGTATTCCTTGATTGGCAGGAAAGGCGTAGGGAAGGTAATTGCAATGTTAGGGCGCATAAGGCAAAATTCTCTATAATTTTATTTCGGTTTTATTGGTTCAGATTCGTCATCTATCGCTTAAAACTACAAACTAGGACTAAAATTAACTCGTAAAAAACTACACATCAACATCAACATCAACATTCGTTTTTTACGTTAAATCGCTAATTCACTATGACCTTATTAGATATTGATATGGCTGGGGACAGCACTCCAGTATTGGATCGCATAATTGAAGCTTATGGGTTTACATCCAAAATTATGCTTGCTCAGCACTTTGATATGGCATCAAGTAGTTTAGCCGGAAGGTATAAACGGAATATCTTTCCTGCTGATATGGTCGTCCGCTGCATGGCAGAAACAGGGGCTACACTTGAGTGGTTAGCAACGGGTCAAGGAAAAATGTTTGCTAAAAATGAATTGGACATCATGAAATTACAAAACCCTAAACTGATAGATGGAAAACTATATCAGTCTGGTTATGTTATGTTTGATAAAGTGATGTTCACTACTGGCGTTCCTCTCCCTACTGACCCCATTTGCGTTTTAGATAATAAAATTCATTACATCATTGACCGCAAATTTGCCGATGTCTATGACGGTGAATGGTTAGTTGATATTGAAGGAAAAATTAGCATTCGTGAATTAACTCGAATTCCAGTCAAACGCGTTCGTGTCTCTGGTGTAGGCATGGCGTTTGATTGCGATCTAAGCGACATAACGGTTATTGGCCGTGTTGTTACAACAATAAAAAATCACATCTAAGGAATGGTAATGAATGAAAAACTAAAGATAAAAAACTTATCGAGCCAATTAAAGAAACACGGGATCGCATAACCAAAGCATATAACAGATTAGCTAAAAATTGCGGTAAACGTTAATTTTAACAGGGTGAATATCAAGTGATTAATTATAAAACAGCAACTAAAGACGAATTAAAAAAAGAATTTAAGCGATTGGCAAAAGAAGTGAGTGAAGACCCATTTTTCGTAAAAAAAGAATTCTTCCATTTACCCCATATCCTCAGTGAGAATGAAGCGCCACTTGCTATTGCCAGCGGTATGATGGATGGAAACACTTGGCTGATTACCTTGACAAATAAACGAGTTATTTTCTTAGATAAGGGAATGATTTTTGGTGTAACACAAGTTGATATTAATTTAGAAGATATCGCCAGCGTTGGCGGTAAGACGGGAATTATCATGGGGGAAATTATTATAAGTACCTCAGGTCAAAACTACAAAATATCAAGTGTTTTTAAAAGTGCTGTTATCCCATTTACCAACCTTGTTAACAAAGCTAAAGAAGATAAAAAAACTAAAACAACCTATAACGTTAACCACCAAACAGAAATTCGCAACTCATCAGAGGATGATATTATTTCTAAACTCGAACGCTTGGCCGTTCTAAAAGAAAAGGGAATTTTAAGCGATGATGAATTTTTGGCACAAAAAGAAAAAATTCTGAATTCATAATATGAGATAAAAAAATGGCGCTTGATTTTTATTCTTAAAGGTAAGAAAAATAGCGCCAAAAAATGAATAATGACTTTCATTTTTCTGTGTTAAGGCAAAATATATTCTTTCTCTAAGAAATAAACATGACCATCAAAAAGCAATCTAATGGCAAATGACTAGTTGAACTTTACTCCAACGGCAGATCTGGGCGCAGAATCCGCAAGCAGTTCGCAACTCAGGGCAAGAGCGTGAATGTTCACTTCTTGCCCAACGCCTTAAACCCTGCAACTAATACCTTATCCAAATAGTTAATATCCATGCTCGCAAACCGTTGTTTTCGGCGAATACTGGCTTTTTTGGTTGTCTCTGCCCGCAACATATTGACACTGATGTGACGCATACATCCCAATATTTCAGCCGATTCTCCCCGGTGGATAAGGCAAGCATCTTCTCCCATCGTGACATCAAGAACCCAATGTAATCGGGTTTCGATCCCCCAGTTCCCCTGACAGCGGCGGCAAATTTGTCGGTGCTCAGTTCCGCTGAACTGATGTAATAACGATAATAAAGTGATTCTTTTCCTTTATTATCAATTCGATATCCAATTGCCACGCCCACAGTTTTTAAGTTTTTCCATTCTGGAAATTGTTGAGACAGCGCTTGGGCGGGTAACACATGATATTCACGGGCTTCTATACGACCATGTCCTTGTTCTATCGTGATATTTTCGGCATGACTCACGGCAGAAACTCGGGCTGACAACGCCTTCTTAAGCGCGCGATACAACGTTTCCTGATTCCCTTTCACCGCCAGAAGATAGTCACCTTCCTGCTGCACAATTTGTTCCGCAATCTTCGTTTGGCATCCCATCGCATCAATTGTTATCAGGCAACCTGTGATATCCAGCAAGCGGAGTAATTTTGGGGTCGCAGTGATTTCATTGGATTTTTTGTCTGTCTTCAGTTGTCCCATCGTAAGCGCCTAATTAACCGCACATATCCGATTAATTAATCTTTTGTCATAGTGTGTTTTCTTTTTTTATTCAGGAGACAAACCCCCATGACATTCACTGAAAAACAGCAACACTGGACTACCGTCATTGAGACTCAGAAACAGAGTGGGTTAACGGTGACGGCATTTTGCCAGCACCATACGATTAATCTGGCCACGTTTTACTACTGGGCAAAAAAACTTCGGCAACAGCACGCGCCTCAACGCCTGCATCCTGTTGTGATTGAGGAGCAGGTGAATACCGGGCAAACTGTCATACTCTGCCTGCCCAACGGACTTCGCGCGGAGTTGCCCGCCGGATTATCCCTTGTACAAATCCGCCACTGGATTGAGGCACTGCAATGATCCCAACCGGTAATATTTATCTGGTCTCCGGTCAGACCGACAGGCGAAAATCCATCGACGGGCTGGCGAGTGTGGTGGAGGCGCTGGGGCTGGATCCGCTCAGTGAGGCCGGGTTTATTTTTTGTAACCGCCATCGTGATAAGCTCAAGATCCTGTTCTGGGACACCAACGGCTTCTGGCTCTACTACCGCCGGCTGGAAAAGGGCCGCTTTCAGTGGCCCGCGCCTGTGGCGGATGGCACCGTCCATATTACACGCCCGCAACTGAACTGGCTCTGGCATTAACCCATCCCCGGGCGCATCAGCCCTTACAGGGCTTGAAAATGTGATCGGTGACACGGATCGCTCATTAAGACTGGCGCGATCAGCTTTGACTGCCACACTCAGGTTTTTCTGCTGAGAACCTGAATGATGACTGACCTGCCGGATGATATTGACCAACTTAAAGCGCTCGTTTACCAGCTTCAGGCGATAAATCAGGCGCAGGCTGAGTCATTGGCGGAGCTGCGGACCCAAATTCAGCACCTGCTCGAACAGCTCAACCTCAGCAAATCAAAACGCTTTGGGAAACAGAGCGAAAAAGCCGCCAAAGGCACGTTCAACGAGGCTGAACAGCAGGATAGCCTGCCGAAACTAGCCCCGGCCCATCACAAAAAAGGCCGTCAGCCATTGCCCGCCGGACTGGAGCGGGAAATGCAGCGCCATACCCTGAATGCGCCGCACTGCGATTGTTGCGGCGAACCGCTGCATGCCTGTGGCACCGAAACGTCAGAAACCCTGAAAATTATTCCGCAGAAAGTCAGCGTCATTCGTCACGAACGCACCAAATACGCCTGCCGGCAGTGTAAAAAAACCGAAATCCGCAGCCACATTATCACGGCACCGACACCGCCCAGCCTGTTGCCCCGAACCATCGCCAGCCCGGAAACGCAGGCAGCGATTGTCACGGCTAAATATGTCGATGCCTTGCCGCTGTACCGGCAGGCCGATATTTTAGCGCGTTCCGGTATTGAAATTAGCCGCAGTACGCTGGCGAACTGGTGTGTGCAACTGGGCCGCAAAGTCCATGTGCTGGTCGAACAGATGCGGACTCACTTGCTCAATGAACACCTGATTTGTGCGGATGAAACGCCGGTTCAGGTGCTCCATGAAGCGGATCGCCCGGCGCAGAGCAAATCTTATATGTGGGTGTATCGCAGTGGCGAATTTGCCGCTCATCCGGCGGTGATTTTCGACTACCCGCCAAGCCGCAGCGGACGTTGTGTCGCCGATTTTTTAGGGAATTATGCGGGTTATCTGCTGACGGATGGCTATGCGGCTTATGATTCTCTGCCCGCGATCAAACACGCCGGGTGCATGGCGCATGCCCGCCGCAAATTTGTCGATGCCCAGAAAGTGCAGGCGGGTAAAAAAGCCGGGCGGGCAGAGCAGGCCTTGACATTTATCACCAAACTGTACGGCATTGAACGGGAGGCTCGATTACTCAGCCCCGACGAACGACGACGATTACGACAGGAAAAAGCCATCCCGATACTGGAAGCCTTCCATGACTGGCTGACTGAGGCCAGCCGGACGGCATTGCCGAAAAGTGCTATCGGCACGGCGATCACCTTGTAGTGGCATGATAATTCCGGACACGTCAAAAGCCTGCTAATGTTATTAACATGACAATGAGGTGT
>NZ_LFCV01000052.1 GCF_001037465.1 Xenorhabdus khoisanae | reverse complement strand
GCACAAAGGATAATAAATGTTTTTGTTAACTTATTTTCTAAGTTGAAGCCATTTTTAATAAATATTTTATTACCGTGGCGTGAATATTTTTATTAATTAATTTTTCACTAAAGAATAAATAATATTAAGTTCATTGGGTTATTTTTGGTTTTTTAATATGGTTCGTTCGTCGTTTTATGATTGTTTTTTGAAATTAAACTCTGTTTCTATACCCAATGAATTTCAAGATGCAGCGCGACGGCAAGGGAATGAATCCCCAGGAACATAGATAACTATGTGACTGGGGTGAATGAGCGCAGCCAACAAAGTGGCAACTTGAAAGACGACGGGTATATATCATTGGGTATACTCTTTATCAACCGCTTGAGGTACGTGGGCATGGTTAAAAAAACCTCATAAACGATAAGTGCTTTCATAATTTCTGATGGTTCGTATAATTCTTTTTTTATCATGCTGTTAATGGGGAAAGATGTGAATCAAACTGCCGATGTCATCGCGGGTATATGCGAATATCTTAATGCCGGAAATGTTAGCGAAATTGGCATTCAATCATTCTCTTTCACATTGCCGGCTGGCAGTAGCGTTCATTGGCTGGCATGGCTCTCTGCCCAGCCTCATTATCCGCAGTTTTATTGGCAACACAGAGAGGGTCATGAAGAGGTTGTCGCATGTGGGCAAATTCGTTTGTTCAGCAATATTGCTGGTGCCGAAAAATTTCTACAGCAATATCAGCAAGTTAAGCAAATGCGGCTGTGGGGGCTGAATGCGTGGGATAAGGTGGATTCTGAACATTGTCACCATAGTTATTTTTATCATGACAACGTATGGCAGGATAAGCACGAAAATCAGGATAAACACGAAAATATAACGGGTAGAGAAAGCTATCTGTTTTTGCCGAGGCTGGAACTGCGTCGCCATCGTAGTGAAAATCGGTTATACATTAACGTCGATGGAAGAGCTGATATTGAAAATGCCTGCCAATTCCTCCGCCAACTTCTTCCGCACCAACCTTTCTTGCCACTACAAACGACTATTTTAGAAGCAAAACATGTGCCTGAAAGTGAGCAGTGGAATATTCTGTTGGAACAGGCACTAGAGGCCATCACCAAGAGTAAAATGGAAAAAGTGGTCATTGCACGAAAAACTGAACTGACGTTAAATTCTCCATTGCAGGCTGCACAATTTATGGCTGCCAGTCGCGGAGTCAATCATCGTTGCTATCATTTCATGCTTGCATTTAGTGCCAACCATGCTTTTCTTGCTTCGACACCTGAGCGGCTTTACTACCGAAATCAATTGCAGTTTTGTACCGAAGCATTGGCGGGAACCGTTGCAAATTCTGAAGATGATCAGGAAGCCGCTAAATTGGCGCAATGGTTATTGGAAGATAAAAAAAACCAGCATGAAAATTTGATTGTTGTTGATGATATTTGTCAACGTCTGCAAGGAGGCGTTGCTTCAGTGGATGTCACTCCGCCTGATGTGATCCGCTTAAGGAAAGTCCAACATCTGCGCAGGCACATTCGTGGCGTATTGAGCCATGTATGTGATAGTGATTGCCTGCGTCGTTTGCAGCCGACAGCCGCCGTTGCAGGTTTACCCCGTGAAGCGGCACGGCAATTTCTGTCAGACAATGAACCTTTCAATCGTGGCTGGTACGCGGGTTCTGCGGGGTATTTATGTTTGGAACAGAGTGAATTTGCCGTTTCGTTACGTTGTGCGCATATTTATGACAATTTGCTCTCGTTATATGCAGGGGCGGGTATTGTTGCTGGTTCTGATCCAGAACAGGAATGGATCGAAATAGAAAACAAGGCTGCTGGATTACGTACATTGTTGGTCAATTGAAATCCATTGGGCACATCGACAAATCCTGGATTTAATTGAATTAAAAAGAATAAAATAATTTTTGAAGTATTTTGTAATATCGTTAAATATAACTATGTAAATTATTTCAATTTGGAAAATAAACTATAGTCAAAATTTATAGAATGATAATTGTTATTAGTTTGCTAATTATATATTATTTTTTAATTTCGTAATTTTTAGCATGATATTCATTGATTTCATCCATATATAATATCATTTAGTAAACATTTAGGAGAATTACAGAATAAAATTCTAAGTCAGTATACAATTCAGTTTATTATGTTGATCTATATCAGATAACCGCTATTATGATCTCGTCTTATCCTAAATGCGCGAACAAACCTTACAAGGCCACGTAAGGGGGTGAAGCCTGTTTTATTTGGATGCAAGGCAGCTGCTGTAGATGCGTGATGTATCGCATTGAAACGGTCTATCAAGTAAGTGAACTTATATCCATATCGTCTGTAATCAGTCGAGGGAATTTTTTTGTATATTGACTAATGGGGTTTAATTTAAATGAAATCTAAGCTGCTTATTTCTTCTCTTTTTGTATCTTCATTATTTGCTGCAACCGCGAATGCAGCTAATGGGACAATTAAATTTGAAGGAGAAGTAATACAGAATGCTTGCAAGGTTCATGGTGACTCTGCTGATCAAACTGTTGAGATGGGCGTAGTTAGTGCAGATGCGTTTAAAAAGGTAAATGACACTGCTGCACCAACAAGTTTCCAGATTAAATTGGTTGATTGTCCGGCAGATATGAAAGAAAAGAATGTCACTATTAAGTTTGATGGCCCAAGTGATAGTGATAACAGAGATCTTTTATCTTTGACTAAAGTAGATAACGCTGCAACGGGTGTCGCTATCGGCATTTATGAAGCTGATACTCAAGCTCGTGTTTCTGTCGCGGGAGCTTCTGAGCAAAATCTCCTTCATAAAGGCGCTGATCAAGAATTAAGATTTATTGCTAAATATGTTGCTACTAAAGAAAAAGTTGGTCCTGGCTCCGCTAATGCAGTGACTAACTTTACAGTAGCTTATAATTAATAGTCCGATATTCCATATATTATATATCCACAATATTTCAAGCTGCGGAACTGTCAATTAATCTGCAACCTGAAAAATGAAGAGTATAAAAACCCAGCAAGGATGCTCGGTTATTTAATTGAATATGACTAATCATGATTGGACGGAGAAAAGACCGTGTCGTGTTATCGTTTGTTTTTTTATGTTTTTTTATATTTTCTTGGTTTTAATGTTTCTGGTTGTAATGTTGCAATGGCAGGCGTCATTGTTGGTGGAACCCGAATTGTTTATTTAAGTGATAAAAAAGAAGTTTCTATTTCTATTAATAACCCTGAAAAAGAAGCTGTTTATCTCATTCAAAGCTGGATACAAGATGAGAATGATAAAACAAAAACTCCTTTTGTTGTGACGCCTCCACTGTTTCAACTTCCGGCAAATAATGAAAATATTTTACGCATTGTCAAAGTTGGCAATCAATTGCCAACGGATAGGGAATCTGTATTTTGGCTTAATGTTAAGTCTATTCCTGAAACGTCTATTCCCGAAACGAAAGGCTCCGATCCAACCTTAAACCAGTTGCAGATTGTCGTTAACTCACGTTTAAAGCTGTTTTATCGCCCCGTGGAACTGAAAGAAAAGGCAGTGACTGCTTATAAAGAAATAAGATTCAAGCAAGAAAATGGCTTATTGCTGGCCGAAAATCCTACCCCTTACTTTATCTCTTTTTCATCTCTTAATGTTGATAACCATGATATCGAACATGCAGGAATGATTAAGCCTTTCAGCCAATTAAGTTGGCCTTTGCCATTCAAAAATGCCAAAAAAGTGAGCTGGAAAGTTATCAATGATTATGGCGGTATAACGCAGGCTGAGTTTGCTGATCTTTAGTTTGTTAATGATCTCTTCATATTGTTAGAAAATCAAATATGTCAAAGAATATCAATCGTAATCTTGCGAGAATATTATATTGTGGTGGGAAGGGTAAACTTTTATTTTCCATGTTGGTAATAGCAGGGAATTTTCTTTGTTATTTAACTGCGTATGCGGAACATAAATTTAACATCCATGCTCTGAAAATTGGCGGAAGCTTGCCTGATGATGTTGATCTTTCAATTTTCCAGTCTGGTTTCCAGCCATCAGGAGTTTATTGGGTGAATATCTTTCTGAATAAAAAAGAGGTGAGTGAAGAAAATATTGATTTTATCTTACAAGATGGCCGGTTACAGCCAAAAATCACACTCAGGCAATGGAAAGATATGGGGATTAAGGTTGATTCTTTTCCTGAATTAGCTGAATTATCCCCAGAAACAGTGATTACAGATATCGGTAAATACATTCCGTCGGCCAGTACAGATTTTGATTTTAATCGGCAGAGGTTGAATATCAGTATTCCTCAAGCAGCATTGAATTATCGCTACAGAGATTATGTTTCTCCTGAATTGTGGGATCAGGGATTAACTACTTTGTTGATTAATTACAGCTATAGTGGCTCTACAAATTGGCAGGATCAACATAATTCAACACAGAATAATTATCTTAATTTAAGGTCAGGAGTTAATTGGGAGGCCTGGCGTTTACGTAATAACGCTACTTATTCTGATCCAGACCAAAGCTGGAAAATCCTCAGTACATATTTTCAGCGTGATATTCACCCTCTTAAGGGACAACTGACGATTGGTGATAGTTTCACCTCTGGCGATCTGTTTGATAGTGTTGAGTTTCGTGGGCTTTTACTTGCGTCTGATGAGAATATGTTGCCGGATAGCCAGAGAGGTTTTGCACCTATTGTACGGGGTATTGCGCAAAGTAGTGCGCAAGTGACGGTCAGACAAAATGGTTATGTCATTTACCAGACCTATGTTCCTTCTGGAGCGTTTGAAATTAGCGATCTCTATCCAACCGTTTCCAGTGGTGATCTGGAAGTTATCATCAAAGAGGCTGATGGTCGGGAGCGCAAGTTTACTCAGGCAATTACAACCGCACCTATTATGTTACGGGAGGGAAACGTCAGGTATTCGCTGGCAATGGGGCGTTATCGCTCTGCCAGTAGTCACAGCCGCAAACCTCATTTTTCTCAGGGTACGTTGACCTATGGCCTTCACAATAGGCTCACTGCTTACGGTGGCACCATTTTATCCCCTGATTATCAATCTGCTTTGTTAGGTTCTGGTGTGGATTTGGGAAATATCGGGGCGGTTTCTTTTGATATTACCCATGCCCAAACGGAATTGGCATCCGGCAAACAATCCACCGGGCAATCTTATCGCTTGCGGTATGAGAAAGATTTTTCATTGACTGGGACACATTTGACGTTGACGAGTTATCGCTATTCAACGGAGGGATTTTATGATTTTGCTGATGCTAATCGCTTTGGGGATACCCGCCGATTGTTTGAGCGTTTTAATCCCAGAAGCAAGTTGCAGCTACAATTTAACCAAACATTAGGCAATTTTGGTGAGATTTATGTTATGGCGTTGCAGCAGGATTATTGGCAACAAAATGGTCGTGAGCGTTCACTGAATGCGGCTTATCACGTTAGTCATCAAGGGATCAATTATGGACTGAATTATTCCTATAACTTGCGGCCACATGCTGATGAGCATGAACAAATATTCGCATTCAGTATCCATGTGCCTTTTGATCGTTGGCTGAAAAACAGTTGGGCTAATTATAGTGTCAATCTCAATAGGAATGACCGTGTTTCCCAGCAAGTCAGCCTGAATGGGACAGCGCTTGAAGATAATAACTTGTTCTACAGTTTGCAACAGAGCTATGTCAATAAAGGAGAAGGCGGGAATGGCAATATTCATGGGGAATATAAGGGAGCTTATGGCCGGATTAATGCTGGCTATAATTATCAATATGCGAACAAACAGCAAGATGATAGCAAACAGCTAAACTACGGCATTCATGGAGGCATTGTCGTTCACCCCTATGGAGTGACTTTATCGCAAGAATTCGGTGATGCTGCGGTATTGGTTCAGGCAGAAGGGGCAAAAGGTATCAAAGTTACTAACAATACTGCGGTAGCCACAGATTGGAACGGCTATGCAATTGTACCGTATGTGAGTAGTTATCGTAAAAACCGAGTCGCTCTGGAACCACACTCATTTGCTGATGATGTCGATATTGATGTGAATACACAATCCGTCGTGCCAACAAAAGGCGCTCTTGTGCTCGCCAGCTTTCAGACACGAATGGGAAATAGGGCATTGATGTACCTGACTTATCGTGGCAGGCCAGTACCTTTTGGCGCTAAGGCCACTCTGGGAAAATCAAATGAAGGTGGTGAAAACAATAGCGCGATTGTCAGCAATGAAGGGCAGGTTTATCTCACGGCACTGCCGGATAGTGGTCGGTTACTGGTCAAATGGGGAGCGTTGGATACCAAAATCTGTACGGTCAATTACGCTCTGCCGAAAGAAAGACCCCAGTCTGGTGTGTACACTTTGGACATGAATTGCGAGTAGGATCAGGCTTATCTATGTTTATCACCCATAAGACATTCACCCATAAAACATTCACCCATAAAACATGCACCCATAAAACATGCACCCATAAAAAATATCGGTTGCTATTGGCAGCCATCAGTATGCTAATAATTCTGTCAACTAATGCTTACAGCCACGCAAATTCCTGTCGTTTTGACATTAAACCTATGGCCGAAAGTATGCTCATCAGTGAAGGCCAATTTTTGGTGAATCGAGAAATTAGAATTGGTGAAGTCATTGGTGCTTATCCCGTCAGGCAAGTGAACAGGAATGAATTTCATTGTGATGACTCGGAGAAGATAGAATGGGAATTCACGGGATATCCTTTTAGCATGACGAGTATCAGCGGGGGTATTCATGATTCTGGCGTACCCGGTATAGGAATCAGGTTCAATAACCAACAGAATGAAACCAAGATAGAGTTTGTGAAAACAAAATCTGAAACGGGTTCTGGCACTATAAAAAATGGTGTGATCACGGCCCGTCTAGCAGGAACAGCGATATATTCCTATTCTCTCAGTAAAATACGCTTTATTACGCCCGGTTGTTCCCTACAAGAAAAGAATATTCGTATTTCAATGGGCAAGATAGGAAGCTCACAGTTTTCAGGGGTTAACAGCACGGCGGGAGAACGCCATTTTGACATTGATTTGGCATGTAATGCCAATGTCCCTATTGAATTGGTCTTGAGCCCGATTATTCAGGGCCGAGCGGGTGATATTCTGGGACTTGACCATGACAGAAACTCAGCGAGTGGGATTGGCCTTCAGGTTTTGTATCAGGATCAACCTATCGTACTCAACTCATCAGTCAAATTAGGTAGCAGTATGAATGGAATTTACTCTATTCCTTTCAAGGCCCGTTATATCCAGACCGATAATCACATTACGGCTGGTAAGGCCAATGCAACTGCAACATTGAATCTCGTCTATCCTTAAATCTTCCCAATCAGAAAACCAGTCATAATTTGTTTTTTTATGGCTGGTCTTACCTTTCTTGTTACGTAATTTCATTTTTTAATGCGGAAATCCCTTGCCCTGTTGCCAACTAAATGACAATTCCTTGAACTAAGATAAGGAAATCGTTTTTACAGTCATTAGGATTAAAGAATACTTATATAATATCTTTTAATTATTACATTTTTTGAAAAGACGTTCTTGAGCATCATATGTCAAACAGCGCACTGAACCGCCGTTGGGCGGAACTTTTATTGGAAGCATTGACCCGCCACGGATTACGTCATGTTTGTATTGCCCCTGGTTCCCGTTCAACACCATTGACATTGGCCGCTGCAAAAAATCATAAGTTGATCCACCATACGCATTTCGATGAACGCGGGTTGGGGCATTTGGCTCTGGGATTGGCAAAAGCGAGTAAAGAACCTGTAGCAGTGATTGTCACATCGGGAACCGCGGTGGCTAATTTGTATCCTTCCTTGATTGAAGCCGGATTGACGGGAGAACGACTGGTGTTTCTCACTGCTGATCGACCACCGGAATTGATCGATTGTGGCGCGAATCAGGCAATTCGTCAGACAGGCATTTTTGCCTCCCATCCTGACCAAGCCCTTGCATTGCCACGCCCAACTACAGAAATTCCCGCCAATTGGTTGGTTTCTGCCATCGATAATGGGATGTCAAATCTGAAACAAGGGGTATTGCATATTAATTGCCCGTTTGCTGAACCCTTGTATGATAATGATATGACGGCGTATCAGGATTGGCAGCAAACATTGGGGAAATGGTGGCAGGGACATGAACCTTGGCTGAGCCAGACAGAAATTCTTACTACAGCAAAAGTAGCAGATTGGGATCACTGGCGACAAAAGAAAGGAATTGTACTGGCTGGCAGAATGAGCGCTGAAGAGGGCGAACTTGTCGCGCAGTGGGCAAAAGAAATGGGCTGGCCATTGATTGGTGATGTGCTGTCTCAAACAGGGCAACCTTTACCGTGCGCTGATTTGTGGCTGAATCATCATCGGGCACAAGAGATTTTGTCTCAGGGACAATTGGTGATTCAGTTTGGTGCCAGCCTGACAGGAAAACGGCTGCTGCAATGGCAGACTCGCTGCCAACCGGAGCAGTATTGGATTGTTGATCCGGTTGCAGGCCGGCTTGATCCGGCAAATCACCAAGGCCGTAAATTTAATTGCCATGTGGCTGATTGGTTGCGGGAACATCCGGCATATTACCGGACACCTTGGGCTGATGAATTAAGTTTATGGGCAAAAAAAGCGCTTAAATGTGTTGAAACAAAATTAGCAGGAAAATTCAGTGAGGCGGCAGTGGCGCATCAACTGCATCAATTGTTACCGGAGCAGGGACAATTGTTTGTCGGCAATAGCCTGGTTGTACGCTTGATTGATGCCTTGGGGCAGTTACCCGCGGGTTACCCTGTTTACAGTAACCGTGGTGCGAGCGGGATTGATGGATTAATCGCGACCGCAGCAGGTGTACAAAGGGCAACCAACAAACCGACACTGGCAATTGTCGGCGATCTTTCTGCTCTCTATGATCTGAATAGTCTGGCCTTATTGCGCCATCTTTCTACTCCCATGCTGTTGATTATCGTGAATAATAATGGCGGACAGATTTTTTCATTACTACCAACACCGCAGGAAGAACATCAGCGTTTCTATTGTATGCCGCAAAACGTTAATTTTGACCATGCTGCGGCCATGTTTGGTCTGAACTATGCTGCGCCAGAAAATTGGCCGGAATTAAAGCAACACGCTAAGCAGGCATGGGAGAGTGAAGGAACAACATTGATTGAATTAAAAGTAGCGGGCAGTGATGGAGCGCTGAATTTACAAGCGCTGCTGGAACAGGTGGCTATGCTGTGAAACTGAGTTGTCAGACGTTTCATTCAGATAATCAGGGAACATGGCTGGTTTGGCTGCATGGTCTATTGGGCAAAGGTGGCGATTGGTTGCCTACAGTGGATGCTTGTGAGCACTATCCTTCATTGGTTATCGATCTACCGGGTCACGGTAATTCTGCCGGTATTACGGTGGCAGGAGGTTTTACTGAGATGGAGGAATTGCTGAGTGCAACCTTATCTGAATATCAGATTGATGATTATTGCCTGATTGGTTACTCGTTGGGGGGACGAATTGCTATGTATCATGCGATTCACAGTAACTATAAAGGGTTGAGGGGATTGCTGGTGGAAGGGGGAAACCCCGGATTACTTTCCCAAAAGGAACGCGATGTGAGATTACAACATGATCGGCATTGGGCACAGCGTTTTCGTCAGGAATCGATAGAGGCTGTCTTGGCTGATTGGTATCAACAACCCGTATTTGCTGATTTAACGATGGCACAACGTAAGCAGCTTATTCATCACCGCAGTAAAAATAGAGGAAAAAACATTGCCGACATGCTGGAAAATACGTCTTTGGGTGTTCAACCTTACTTGATTCCTGATTTACAGCAAATGACAATACCTTTCTCCTATCTGTGTGGGGAAAATGATCATAAATTTCAGAGCATAGCCAGACAATATACATTGCCATTAAAAATCATCCCACAGGTTGGACATAATGCCCATTATGGCAATCCTGCGGCTTTTTCTGCCGCAGTGAACCATTTTTTATCACTCTTTGGTTAAGGAAATTCAATAATGCGTTATCCAAGCGAAGAAAAACTATACGCTCCGGTTGAATGGCGAGATTGTTCTCAAGGGCTTGAAGATATTCTCTACCATAAATCTACGGATGGGATTGCTAAGATTACAATTAATCGTCCGCAGGTACGCAATGCGTTCCGTCCTCTGACTGTCAAAGAGATGATGCAGGCGCTGGCAGATGCCCGCTATGATGATGAAATTGGCACTATCATTCTGACGGGAATGGGTGAAAAGGCTTTTTGTGCCGGAGGGGATCAGAAAATTCGTGGTGATTACGGTGGTTATCAGGATGACAGCGGAGTACATCACCTGAACGTATTGGATTTTCAGCGCCAGATCCGTACCTGTCCAAAACCGGTTGTTGCTATGGTCGCAGGTTACGCCATTGGTGGTGGGCATGTGCTGCATTTGATGTGTGACCTGACTATTGCTGCGGATAATGCTATTTTCGGCCAAACTGGCCCTAAAGTCGGTTCCTTTGATGGTGGCTGGGGCGCGTCTTATATGGCGCGGATCGTAGGGCAGAAAAAAGCCCGCGAAATTTGGTTCCTTTGCCGTCAATACAATGCCGAGGAAGCATTGGATATGGGGCTGGTTAACACGGTTGTGCCTTATGCCGAATTGGAAAAAGAGACAGTGCGCTGGTGCCGCGAAATGCTTGAAAACAGCCCAATGGCGTTGCGTTGCCTGAAAGCGGCACTGAATGCCGATTGTGATGGTCAGGCTGGTTTGCAGGAATTGGCGGGGAACGCCACCATGCTGTTCTACATGACGGAAGAAGGGCAGGAAGGGCGCAATGCCTTCAACGAAAAACGCCCCCCTGATTTCGGTAAATTCAAGCGTAATCCATAATGCGTAAAGCGACTTTATATCGATTCAGCCTGCCAATGGAGGCAGGCGTTATCTTGCGTTATCAACGCCTAAAGACCCGTGATGGATTTCTGATTCATTTACAGGAAAACGGGCGGGATGGTTGGGGGGAAATATCCCCGTTACCAGAATTTAGCCATGAAACTCTCGAACAGGCTAAAACCGCTGTCGTAGAATGGTTGCAGCAATGGTGCCAGAATCGGTGCCTGAACCAGAGTCAACGTTCTCAGCCAGAAGAAAGCGCGCTTCCATCCGTCGCTTTTGGTCTCAGTTGTGCATTAGCTGAGTTGCGGGGAGAACTGCCGGAGGAAGCCGATTATCGCAAGGCACCGTTATGCACAGGCGATCCCGACGATGTGATTCTACGACTGGGAAATATGGCAGGTCAAAAGATTGCTAAAGTCAAGGTTGGTTTATATGAAGCGGTACGTGATGGCATGGTAGTGAATGTGATGCTGGAAGCGGTTCCCGAACTTCAGCTACGACTGGATGCTAATCGCAGTTGGACACCGGCAAAAGCAGAGAGTTTCGCTAAATATGTCAATCCCGATTATCGCCAGAGGATTGCTTTCCTCGAAGAGCCTTGCAAAACCCGTGAGGAATCTTTGGTGTTTGCCCGTGAAACCGGTATCGCCATTGCATGGGATGAAAGTGTACGGGAAGACGATTTCATCGTGGAGGCGCAAGAAGGTGTTTCTGCCATCATCATTAAACCGACATTGGTAGGTAGTATCGCCCGCTGTCGGCAGTTGATCTCTGAAGCGCATCAGCTCGGTTTAGAAGCAGTGATTAGCTCCAGTATTGAAACCAGTTTTGGTTTGACGCAGTTGGCTCGTCTGGCGCATTGGCTGACACCAGATACACTTCCGGGTTTGGATACACTGGATCTGATCCAATCACAACTCATTCGTTGTTGGCCTGATAGCACAATGCCTTGTGTGACGCTGGATAAGCTGGAAACGGTGTGGAGCCATGAATGTCAGTCATAGAATGGACCCGATGGCCGTGGCAGCATTGGGCGGCTATCCATCCTCAAAAGCAAGCCATTCAGTTTTATGATGAGCAATTAAACTGGCAGCAGTTAACCAAGAGAAT
Organism: Xenorhabdus khoisanae; assembly: GCF_001037465.1. Lineage (GTDB taxonomy): Bacteria > Pseudomonadota > Gammaproteobacteria > Enterobacterales > Enterobacteriaceae > Xenorhabdus > Xenorhabdus khoisanae. Next base: position 28,091 of record NZ_LFCV01000052.1, on the reverse strand, counting down.
CAATGCCATTGTTACCCATTTTCACCAACAGGGGCTTTCTGAAAACAGTGGTGTGATCCTGAGGGGAAAAAACAGTGGCGGGCTTCTTTTGTGTTATCTGGCCGCCTTACAATGTGGGGCAAGGGTATTGCCCCTTAATCCTCAACTCCCCGATCGGTTGTTGGCAGAATTATTGCCTCATCTCAACATCTCTTATGGCGTGGATTTTACAGGCTCACCTTCTCCGGTTATTCAGGTCAAGGAACTCGATTGGCTACAAAAACGGTCATCCATATCCGAACAACCGATAATATGGGAAACCGTACCATGGAAAATTGGACGTCCCGCCAGCATGATTCTGACCTCAGGATCGTCCGGATTGCCCAAAGCCGCAGTACATTCCATCGGCGCTAATCTTGCCAGCGCACAAGGTATTCTTTCCTGCATGGATTTTCAGCCAGATGATAGCTGGTTGCTTTCTCTACCCTTATTTCATGTTTCCGGTCAGGGAATTCTTTGGCGTTGGTTGCAGCAAGGGGCAAATTTGGTATTGCGGGACTTGCATCCATTGGAGCGTGCGCTATCTGGTTGTACCCATGCTTCGCTTGTACCGACTCAGCTTTGGCGTTTATTGGAACAGCCTCTTAAGCATCCATTAACATTAAAAGAAGTCCTGTTGGGAGGTGCCGTGATACCCACGACCCTGACCCAACGGGCTGAACAGTTGGGCATACGCTGTTGGTGTGGTTATGGGCTGACAGAAATGGCTTCAACTGTCTGCGTAAAACGAGCTGATGGCTTGCCTGGTGTCGGGAACCCGCTTCCGGGAAAATCTATTCGTCTGGTGGATGAAGAAATACAGATCCGTGCCGACAGTATCGCAAGTGGTTATTGGTTTGATGGGAAATTGAATCCACTGACAAATACAGAAGGATGGTTTTCTACTCGTGACAGAGGCGTATTTGAGCAGGGAGAGTTACGGATTCTGGGACGTCTCGACAACCAGTTTTTCAGTGGCGGTGAAGGCATCCAGCCAGAAGATATTGAGAGGATCATTAATCAGCATCCAAAGATAGAGCAAAGCTTTGTTGTTCCCGTTCCTGATGTTGAATTCGGTCATCGGCCTGTGGCTGTTATTGAAACAAAATATCCTGAACTGATAGAAACTCTGAGTGGTTGGCTTTCGGATAAACTCGCTGCTTTCCAAATTCCTATCGCTTACTATTTGTTGCCATCACAGTTAAAAGATGGCGGGATAAAGATTTCACGCCAACAAGTTAAACAATGGATAGCGGAAAAAATCACTGTTATTAATAATGCAGATAGTAAATAGTCTCAATGTTTACATATCTTGATAAATCTAGAGATTTCATTGCTTCCGTTATCTATAGGCGTCTCTCTGATTTCAGTAAGATATCTTAAGTGGTATTGGCATTCACCAATTGAGAAGAGAGAGAAAAAATATGAAAGGTCTTATTGCTACCAGCGCAGCCAGTTTGCTCTTTTTAACTGGTGCAGCAAACGCTATTTCCATGGATGTACAAATGGGAAAGCACAACACCAGTACCTCTGTAGGGATTGGTGATAAAAATGCGGGGCTATCTTTTAATGGCAACTGGACTCGCAGTGACCATAATGGGCAACTTGGTAGTTTAGGTGTTGCTTTCGGCTTACCTGTTGGGCCATTTACGGCAAGTGTTGGTGGCAAGGCACTCTATCTGTCGCCAAAAGAGGGTAAAGATGGGGCTGCATTGGCTGGTGGCGTTGGCCTCAGCTGGGCGGTAATACCTTCTTTATCCCTGTATGGCGAGGCGTATGGTGCGCCATCAAGCTTAACGTCGGGAGTGGACTCTTACACTGAGGCGGCAGGGGGAGCGCGTGTTACGCTTATTAAGCCGTTGACTGTTGATGTAGGTTATCGTGTCATTGATATAAAAGGAAAAAATGGTAACCGTAGTAATAAAGTTTCTGATGGTTTTTACATTGGGGCAGGTTTAAGCTTCTAAATCAGCATCATCAAGATTATTCGCCTCTGCTATATCGAGGCGGATAATCTTAAACAGGATAAAAATTATCCGACTTTTGGCAGTATTCCTGTCACAATGCCAATTTGAATTGCAATGATCGCAATCCCACACAAGAAGACAAGGACTAAAGCTGGTTTCCCTCCCTTGACACGATATCCACCCTCATTTTCCTGACGGCTGCGCCAAACCAGCAGGGAAGGTAATAACAGCGCCAGAATGGAAAGGGCAACGGCAGCATACGTCAGTGCCATAACAAAGTTAGGGTAATACAGTGCGCATAACAATGGAGGAATAAACGTTATCAATCCTGTTTGTAACCTCCCTTTCGCATGATTGCTGCGTTTCAGAAGGTCAGCAAGGTAATCAAACAGACCTAAAGCAACCCCAAGGAACGAAGTCGCCAGAGCGAGATCCGCAAATAGATGGACAGCAAGGACGATTTTGGGTGACACGACAACTTCTTTGACTGCTGCCAATAGGCCATTCAGCCCAGACTGTTGTGCAAGAATATCAACAAAGGTATTTGAAGAAATCGCACCGAGAGTCACTAATTGCCACAGGATATAGGCGCTCAGAGGAATAGCACTACCGATGACAAAGATCTTCCGTAGCTTGTTGGTATCTCCCCCCATATAGGCAACAATGCTTGGTATACTTCCGTGAAAGCCGAATGAGGTAAAAATGACCGGAATGGCGGATAATATCAGCCCTTGCTCAACAGGCATGGACATCAGGTTGATTTTATCAACATGGGGCATCATCACACCAAGTACAACGACCAGAAAAACGATTTTGGCGGTAAACAGCAGGCGGTTAATTAAATCGACGGAGTGGGTACCGATACAGACGACCCCGCCAGCAATAATGGTAAAAATAATAATTCCAACAGAGATAGAAATGGGTTTATCTAACCATGAAGAAAGACTGGCTGACAGTAATTCTCCTGCGCCACTAATATAGGCTGTTGTTAGGGCATACATCAGGAAAAGCATGCTGAAACCCGTTAATGCTTTCCCGCCAACACCAAGATAGCGTTTTGCGATGGTTCCCAATCCAGTATTAAACTTATCATATTGATAAACTTCTACGAGCAGGAGCGCGGTATAACTCATTAATGCCCAAAGGGCGACCAGCATAACAAATATGGTTCCAAACCCCACACCTGCTGCTGCCAATGGCATTGCCAGCATCCCAGCTCCAATCGTCGTTCCTGCAACGATAAAAATACTGCCAACAGTGCGATTTTTCACGCTACCCTCGTTTCTGAATATGTTGAAAAAATAGTTATAAGATTAGCAGGTTAAATGAATGACTTATGGCTGTCAAATCAATGGTACACATGATGTAAATAAATAATTACACTCAGTTTATTATCAGATGAGGATAAAATAACTTCATACCTCAATCTTGTTTTATCTACAAGACACAACTATACCCAACAGCACCTAACAGACTTTAATTTGTAGTGTGGGAATAAGGAAGTCAATTCCATAGTGTATAGAAAATATGTGATTAACCAGACAGCAAATACAGCAGCAGCTTAAAAGATGAAGGGGAAGCGTATTCAGATGCAGGGCGTTAATTTGCCTGAAAAGTAAAAACCCGCTATCTCACCGAATGGTTACGGGAAATAACCACGGTGCTACAGGGCGGTTATATCCCACCTGTTCCAACATGGATTCGCCCAATGAAATATAGCGATTCACCATCGACTCGGCTTGCTGTGTCATGGCTCTGATTTCGATAGGAATAGGAAACCTATCCATCACAGATAAATCCGAACCTAACAGTTTTTTGAAATGCCGTGGGGGCTGGTAACCAACCATTAACCCCACTATAGGGTTCTCAGTGATACGCAAATTTGAGCTGTGATTTTCAATGACCACGCAGTCAAACTGAAACTCACCAATGGAGCGTGTTACCACTGAGGCTGTTGTGGTGTTAAAACCGCTGAGAAAGTCCATAGCGTACCTATAGATAAAAGAAAACCCGCCGAAGCGGGTTGTTACGAGTTGATTTCTTATCGCCCAATGCGCTCACTGGCAATTTTATAGGCTTTCGAGTCTTCTCTTTTGCCTACCGCTATTACCCAGATCACAATCTCTTCATCTATCACCTGATAGACAAGGCGAAATCCAGACGAACGAAGTTTTATTTTAAAGCAGCCAGCTAAATCACCGTGTAGTCTACCTGATTCGATATAAGGATTTTCCTGTAACTTTTTCAGTTTCTTTTTAAACTGTTCACGGATACTGTTATCCAGTTTCTGCCATTCCTTTAAAGCGCGCTCGTCAAACTCGATATTAAATCTCATCGAGATTTACCCGAATTCGTTTAGCAGGATTCTTGAGTCGCTCACGAACTACTTCCAAAATATCTTCGTCTTCGTCGCGTTCTGAGACCATTACGGATACTTCTGTAAACGGCAGTTTTTCATTTTCTGCCACATAGCGCAGAAAGAGCCGCATTGCATCGGAAGGAGAAAGATTCATTTTTTCAAGTGCCTGATAAGCGCTTCTTTTAAGTTCTTCGTCCACTCTAATCTGAATTGTGCTCATAGTATCTCCATATGTAATTACATTTGTATTGCATTGTATGTTATTTAATCTATGATGCAATCAGTTTTTTTAAATTTTAGCCGTCCGTGGCTTTGGACTAGAATATATTCATCGGCAGGGAGAGCAGGTTTTCAATGTAAAACCCGTATCGTCTTGCTACTCCGTCAATGATGCCCTGCGGCGTCTCAGTTCCACCTGTAAAAGTTTCAGTTTTGTTGAGATGGTTATCCATCCTGAGCCATTTGCACCACGATTTCAGAGCCATGAGGTAATGTCATTGGTGACAGATTCCTGTTTGGCTTGAACTCATGGAAAATACCAATAACCATGCAACACCGAGGATCTTGTCATTGGCTGAACTAACTTTCTACGGTGAAGCTGTTAGCGCTGCTCGATAAATACTTTCCTTTAAGGGATTTAAAGGTCTCTCTATTAGAAATGTTGAGCTTACTGTTAGTGATAGTGTGGCTATCTATATTTGTCGTGGATGTGATCAAACTGGCTTAGTTCATGGTTATCCAGAATCACGGGCAAAAAAGGGAGATTTTACATGTGAACTAATGGGGCTTATTCGTAGTAATAACCCAGGGCAAGGCACTCTGGGTTTTGAAGATGAACAAATGAATTTTGAGTTCGAATGTCTTGGCGATGAATCTCTTTTACCCAATCATTTAGGACTAGACTCTCAAGCAACAAAAGCGAGATACCTGTCTTTTTTACGTTCTTTATTCCGTGCAGCAGTGAACGAATGGAGATGGTTAGGAAGAGTCCCTAATATCAAAGTTCGTCAAAAAAAGGAGATCAGGGTCAGATGGCTAACACAGGAGGAGGCTGCCAGATTAATAAAATGCATGCCTGATGTAATAAAACCTGTTGTGATTTTTGCATTAGCAACGGGCTTAAGGCGTTCAAACATTTTAAATCTGGAATGGTCGCAGCTTGATTTACAGAGAAAGGTTGCATGGATACACCCAGAAGATGCAAAAGGCGGGAAAGCGATAGGTGTCGCCCTAAATGATACCGCGTGCCAAGTTTTACGAAATCAGATAGGGAAACACAATCGCTGGGTTTTTGTTCATACCAAAGCATGACATAGATCTGATGGAACTCCTACAGATAAAGTCAGAAAAATGAGAGTTGATGACAATACAGCCTGGAAAACTGGATTACGCAGAGCTGGTATTGAAAATTTTCGATTTCATGATCTGCGTCACACTTGGGCAAGTTGGTTGGTTCAAGAAGGGGTACCATTAAGCGCATTGCAGGAAATGGGTGGCTGGGAATCAATTGAGATGGTGCGTCGATATGCGCATCTAGCACCTTCTCATCTGACAGAGCATGCACAAAAAATTGATGCACTATTTCACGATGAGGTCTCAAATATGTCCCACCCAGCTCTTAGCATCGTTGGTGAGCACAAATGAAAAACCCGCTATCTTGTTGAGAGATAACGGGTTCTTGTATGGTGCCGGCTACCGGAGTCGAACTGGTGACCTACTGATTACAAGTCAGTTGCTCTACCAACTGAGCTAAGCCGGCGAAATTTGGCGGAAGGATAGAGATTCGAACTCTAGGATGGTTTCCCATCGGCGGTTTTCAAGACCGCTGCCTTCGACCGCTCGGCCATCCTTCCATGGCGCGAGATTATGCCTATATTGATTTAATGTGTCTAGTCCCTAAAGAAAAAAAATACCTTTTTTTTTACTGCCTGCTCAATCTTTGATCTTCAATGGTCTTTTGATTTGCTAACCTGCTAGTATAAACTAAGTATTCTGGCTTATTTATCTACGGGTTGATGTTGCATTGACCAAAATATATTCATACTAAAGGCAATTACTCCAAGAATGTATAAACAACCACCTATCAAGCCTTCAACTATTCCTCGTTTTTACACGCTATTTGTTACTTTGCTTTTTACGTCTCTATTTTTATTCGGGTATAACTATTTTGATATTTGGCTGATGGAGAAAAAATATGCTATCAGTAATGTAACCGAGAAGATGAGATTGCAGATTAAAGATTATCGTTACTACTCAAATCATATCTTTGAACAGTCTAATACTTTACCAATCTCCTCTCAGGAGACACCATCGTTGCTAAAACTAGGTCCAGATGTCTATTGGTTAGAAAATCGCTATCAGGCCGTTGATGCAATTATTTTTGGTCAATACAGCGATTTTAGTATTCGACTTGCTCAACAATTGTCTAACTATCTGGAAATTCTCTGGGGGCCTCGCAATGAATACTTGTCGATGTATTACCTTAATGGGAAAGAAAATAATTTATTATTGATAACGAACCACTCACTCTTAAAACCAGAAATAAGGTTCAAGGACAGTTACCTGACCCTGAATTATGATGCCAGACGCACTGAGATGTTAGACCAGTTCATCACATTGGATGAAAAGGAGAATATATCACCCATTAATGTATTACGTGGTGAGAATATTTATTTTTATACTTATAAAGCTGGGTTTAATGTAACTGGTCAATTAACTACCATCATTGCCTTTGATTTGCCTATCAATAATCTTTTGCCGGTTGATATGCCACCAGCAAATTTTCGGCTGAATGCAATTAGCTCACACGAGGCTGATAACTCAGATGAAATTGAGGTTTCATGGAACGGTTTTTGGCTGGAGTTCTCCCAGTCTCTTAATATCGTGCCATATAAATTGTCTTATCAAGTTCCATTGAAGACACTGATTGTAGATTTATTGTTCAGAAATTCCTGGCTTCTGCTTTCAATATTGCTTTTCTTTTTATTTTCGTTAAATGGGTTGTTTTATATTCGTCGGCGATATATTGCACCAAATGCCTCTATGAGTAATGAGCTAAAGATTAAGGATTCTCTGAATAACGATATTATTTCTAATATTCCCACCGGATTGGTGCTCTACGATTTTGCTGCGAACCAAATAATGATGAGTAATAAAATCGCAGAGCGGTTGATGCCTCATATAGATTTGAATAAAGTTAGAATTATGGCGCAACAGCATCATGGTGTAATTCAAACATCCATTGATGAGGCGATTTATGAAGTGAAAATGTATAGCAACAGCTTATTACCAGAGACTTACTTGTTTTTACTACAAGACAAAGATCAGGAAGTCATGGCAAATAAACGATTACAATTTGCTCATCAGGAATATGAGAGAAGTATTCAGTCCAGAAGGTCAATGCTTTCGAATATTAATAATGAAATAAAGCAGCCGGTTAAGAACTTAAATGATATTGCTGACCAATTGAAACAGTTATCACAAGATGAGAATGAGCAGAAGTTGCTGGATAAATTATTAGCTAAATCCAAATATATTACTGAATGGGTTGAAAATATTTCATTGCTCAATAGCTTGGAGTTTAATGATTGGCAGCCAGCGAATGAAGTATTTTCTCTATCTTCACGTTTGGAAGATATTTTGAAAACCTCTCTGCCGACTTTGAATGCTAAGGGACTGAGAATTTATTATCATTTTAATCTATCCCGTGAATCTTTATTTATTGGGGATGGAGTCGCGCTAAGTAAAGTTGTCACGTTGTTATTTAACTATGCAATGATAACGACCAGCTATGGCAAAATATCGTTGATCGTTAATATTTCTGGTAAATATGACAACCATATTCAAATTGAGCTCATGGATAGTGGCTCTGGTTTGAGCGAAAAAGATTTGGCTAGTTTGAATTACCCTTTTCTATACAAATCAACAGAAGATAAGTACTCTACCAATTCAGGTATGGCTTTTTATTTATGTAACCAGTTATGCAAAAGAATGGGAGGAAATCTTGATATTAAAAGTAAGTTAGGTTTAGGCACTCATTATGTTATCAATCTGCCTTTATCACAGTATGATGATGAAAATGGTGAAACGCCCCAGCTTTTGGAAGGGATTACGATCTTAATTGATATCAATAACCCCGAAATCAGCAAAATCATCCATACTTATCTCAGTAATTACGGTGCAACTTATTTCGATAAAAGTAAAGGGAACATTACGGAAGAATACGATATTATACTTACGGATAAACAGTACAAAGAGGAAAAACCAACTATATTATTAGTGGGCAATCTACTAGAGTTCAAGCAGCTGAAGCCCGGTTTGGTTCAGTGCAATTACAATCTTGTTGATGCTGTTATCAATGCAATATCGTTTCTGATTGAAGAGAATTTCAGTTTAGAAGAGTCAGAAGAAGTTTTTGAGAGCTCTGAACCAGTATGCAAACTCACTGAGGATGTTGATTCATGTGAGGATATTGATAGTGATATCTGCAATATTCTCAAAGATTATCAAATTCAGTTGGGAAACAGTGATTACAGGAAATTATTTATAGAGACGGTACCTATGGATATTACTAAACTGTATACTGATATGGAACGACATGATTTGGTATCACTTTCGCAAACGGTACACCGCCTTAAGGGTGCGTTTGCTATGTTAGATTTAGAGTTTCTTAGGTCATCATGTGAGGCATTGGAAAAACACATAGCAGACAATAATGAAGTAGAAATCAAAAGTAGCATCAGCCTCATTGATTCCTTTATCACAAAGCTGTTGCAACAAGGTAACCAATAATATGAATAACCTTAATGTCATTATTGCCGATGACCATCCCATCGTTTTGTTTGGCATCCGCAAGTCTCTTGAACAAATTGAGTGGATTAATGTGGTGGGGGAATTTGAAAATTCAACTACGCTCATTAACAGCTTGCCACATATAGAGGCAGATGTTCTGATAACGGATTTGTCAATGCCTGGGGATAAATACGGTGATGGCATCACCCTGATAAAATATATTAAACGCCATTACCCAACATTGGCAGTTATTGTCCTTACAATGAACAATAACCCGGCTATTTTAAGCGCTATACTTGAGCTTGATATTGAGGGAATAGTGTTAAAACAAGGAGCACCAACTGATTTGCCCAGAGCTCTTTCTGCTTTGCAGAAGGGGAAACAATTCACACCTGAAAGTGTTTCCAAGTTACTGGAAAAAGTAAATGCCAATGGTTACGGGGATAAACGTTTATCTCCTAAAGAGAGCGAGGTTCTGCGCTTATTTGCCGAAGGTTTTCTTGTTACTGATATTGCTAAAAAACTTAATCGTAGTATTAAAACTATCAGTAGCCAGAAGAAATCAGCAATGCTAAAACTGGGAGTTGATAACGATATTGCGTTACTTAACTATTTATCCTCTGTCACGATTGACAAAGATATGGGTAAATAACCAATTGGTTATCTTTCCTGGTAGAAAATCGGTAGTTGACGTTACCGATTTTCTACCTTTCAGCAAACCAATATATTATTTAATGGGTTAATGTATTTGGCTTTGAATATTACTATATTCTATTATTACCTCTTTTAGTATTGCCAGTGATACAGGTTTTGATAAACAGTTATCCATGCCCACATTAGTGCAACGCTGTTTTTCTTCTGCCAATGCGTTGGCAGTAATGCCAATAATGGGTTTGGTATAGCCTCTGTTTCGCAAGTATTGTGTTAGTTCATATCCATCCATATTGGGCATATTAACGTCTGTCAAAAGAATATCTGTTGAATTGTTTTTTAGATACTCAATTGCATCAATGCCATCATTTGCCATTGATACGCTAAAGCCTATTGAGGTTAATTGATCGACCAATAAATGACGATTAATAGGATGGTCATCAACAACTAATATTTTCACTGTATTGAGATTGCTATTAGTTTGCATCACTTTTGTTGAAGTAAGTGGTGATGGCAGCGAAATAGGCCAGGTTGATGCGAGAGAGTGTTCTGCCAGCAGAGTATCCAGCACACTACCCAATTCACTCAGCTCATAAGTATTATGCAGCCAATAATTTTCTCGTATTTGTTCTGGTGGACCAATATGTTTTTCTGATATTTCTATCTGATAATGTACAGAAATAGTTGGCTCGTTAGGTCGATCACTGATGAGTAATTCTGTGCCGTCTATTTTTTCTTCTTCGTATAGAGTAACTTGAAAATGATTCTGTGAAAGTAAATTATGTAGATATCTTTCAAGGAAGTCATTGCAAATAGCTAACATTATCTTTTGCTGAGAATGTTGTTTAGATACTTGTTTTGCATAAAACTTAACACCATAAAAAGGAATACGGATGGAAAAGATACTGCCAATACGTTTTTGTGAAATGAATTCAATATCACCATCCATCAAATTGATGAGTTTTTCACAAATAGCCAGACCTAACCCTGTGCCTTGTGTTGAATTTTCTTTGTTGGCGCTGATCTGGAAAAACGGTTCGAATAATTGAAATTGTAATTTATCCTCAATGCCAAGCCCTGTATCTTTGATACTAATATACAAATAACCATGTTTTGATGTAATTTCAATAACAACACAGCCAGAGGCCGTGAATTTAATAGCGTTGTTTAATAAATTAGAGATGATTTGTTGTAGTCTTACGGGGTCATTGCGGATGATATCAGGAACATCTGCATCAATATAGCAGTATAGCCCCAACCCTTTTTTTGTAATTAGAGGAAGATAGTTTGAAGTCACATGTGATATTACTTCTCGACAACTAAAATCCCTGGGTTCAATTTTTAACTGTTTGGATTCTATTTTAGAGAAGTCGAGAATATCGCTGATAATTTTCAACAATAGTGATGATGAATTATTCATTGTTGCCAACAATCGTGCCGATTCTGATGGCAATGAATGAGATTGGATAAGTTCCAGATTACCAATAATGCCATAGAGTGGTGTTCTTAATTCATGGCTAACTGTTGCAAGGAACATCGATTTTGCCTGGTTGGCTTGCTCTGCGGCTGAGGCCATCTCTTGCAAGGATTTTTCCATTTTTACGCGGGTGCTGACATCTATCAACACACAGATTGCAACTTCTTCATTACGATAGCGTGAATGTACAAAACTAATTTGCAGGTGATTATTATCGCTGGTGACGACATCAATATAGCTGCTGGTTTTATCGCAAATGATATCGACAATACGTTTTTGATCTTCATATGTCAGCATTCGGGTATAATTATGTGCCAGTTCATTACTTAGGATATTGACACCATCACTGACTCTTAAAATACTAATTCCCACTGGAGCCGAAGCAACAATTTTATGGTTAAATTGTTCATGTTCTTCAAGGCGGATTGCATTGTCTTCAGCCGGAGAAAACATTTTACGTTCAAATCGCCAGACAAAAAAGGTAATGGCGATTGCAGAAATAACATTCAATATGGCGCTATTAATCAGGCTGGCTTTGAGTTCAACATAAATTTGTTTTATTGGTATTGAATAAGCAACGTATAATGAAGCGGGTGATAATCGTCGCAGGAGTAACAAGCTGGTAAAATTATCATCGTAACCGAAGTAAGCCGACTGCATGTTGAAATTTATAGTGGTCTGTTTATTGATGCTTTTTGTCGGATAGAATAATTCGGGCTGTTTAAACTCGTTTAACAGCGTGATATGTAGAGGTCTATATGTAGCTTGTTTAAAATATTCCAGAGTAAGGTATTGGTCAATAATGATGATCCCTTTGATGTGCCCATCAATATAAACGGGTGAAAAAATATAAAAATTCCCCCCATCCGCTCTTGAGTCGGGTTGTATCGTAAAGATGGCTCGTTCTCTTCCCTGATCTTTCATGTTGATTACCCTCAGGCTACTTTCATAGATCATTTTCTTAACTGCGTCAGAGTCTACAATGTTGCCACGATAGGCTAATTTCACCATGCACATGCTTTTCGCATCAACAAAAAGAATTTGTGTTACATGATGTATAGGAGAAGTATTGTCATTCCGAAATGATAACGATTGATCCAATGACTCTAAATGATTATGTGAGCTTTTGTGTAAAAGCTCACAATCGGAATTTGAATTCAAAGGAATGTACGGCAGAATAGTGTCATATTGCGGTAGAGTAATTGTCGGATCTTTATCATTCTTTGATGATAATTCTTTCTCCACAATTACTTGAATATCTCGCAAGATACCGGAAAGTATCCGCACATTAGCAAATGCGACATCGAAGTTAGAATTAAATTCTTGTCGCATATCTGCTTTGACTGTATTGAAAAGATTTATCAAATAAAAGCTGGTTAGCAAGGCGCCGAGTGCCCATAACATAAATCCGAGCACCCGAAAAAGATAACGGGATATCTTTAATGACGTCCGAAAAGAAGATAGATATCTCAAAAGATCGCCTGACGAAAAACATGATTAATATTAACTGATCACAGCATATACTAGTGTAGCAGGGAATACAAAGCAGCATTTGACTCTTTAATGCTTCGTCAAAAGATCATGCAAAAAAAAGCAGACACCGAAATGCCTGCTCTATTATTAATGGTATGCAATAAGATTAGAATAAAATTAAAACGTATTACTCTTTATCTTCTGGCTCCGCATGCCCTTCAGCAGAGGAGGTTGTTGTATTATCATCCTCTTCCTCATCATCATCATCAGGTTCAGCTACACGCTGCAAACCAACGACTTTTTCGTCTTCTGATGTACGGATCAGAGTGACACCTTGCGTATTACGACCAACAGTGCTGACTTCAGAAACACGGGTTCGTACCAATGTTCCCGCATTAGTAATCATCATGATCTGATCAGTCGATTCAACTTGAATCGCGCCGATCACGTTACCATTACGTTCGCTGACCTTGATGGAAATAACACCTTGTGTAGCACGGGATTTTGTCGGGTATTCGCTCTCGGCAGTGCGTTTACCGTAACCATTCTCGGTGACGGTCAGGATTTCCCCTTCTCCACGAGGAATGATCAGTGAAACGACTTTATCGCCTACAGCAAGTTTGATACCACGAACCCCAGTTGCGGTGCGTCCCATCGCACGAACACCTTTCACGCGGACAGTGCCATCTTCCAGAGTTTCTTCCTCTTCTTCGAGGAAACGAACGACTTTGCCCTGTGCGGAGAATAGCATGACTTCATTGCTGCCATCCGTCAGGTCAACGCCGATCAACTCATCACCTTCATTCAGGTTCACTGCGATGATGCCGGCACTGCGCGGGCGGCTGAATTCGCTGAGTTTAGTTTTCTTAACAATTCCACTTGCGGTCGCCATGAAGATATTCAGTCCATCTTCATATTCACGCACTGGTAAAATGGCTGTAATACGTTCGTTCTGATCCAATGGCAACAGGTTGACGATTGGACGACCGCGGGCACCACGGCTTGCTTCCGGCAACTGGTATACTTTCATCCAGTACATCTTGCCCTTATTTGAGAAGCAGAGAATGGTATCGTGGGTATTAGCCACCAGCAAACGCTCAATGAAGTCTTCTTCTTTGGTGCGCGCGGCTGATTTTCCTTTGCCGCCACGACGTTGAGCTTCGTAGTCGGACAGTGGTTGGTATTTAACGTACCCCTGATGGGACAGTGTTACCACAACATCTTCTTGATTGATCAGATCTTCAATATTGATATCTGCTGAATTTTCAGTCAATTCAGTCCGGCGGGCATCATTATACTGTTCTTTAATGGCCAGCAGTTCTTCACGAATGACTTCCATCAAACGTTCAGGGCTTTCCAAGATGAACAGCAGCTCCGCGATGACTTTCAGCAGTTCACGATATTCATCAAGCAGTTTTTCATGCTCTAGTCCGGTCAGTTTTTGCAGGCGCAGATCCAAAATGGACTGTGCTTGCTGTTCGGTCAGGTAATATTTACCGTCACGAATGCCATACTGTGGTTCCAGCCATTCAGGACGGGCAGCATCGTTACCTGCCTGCGCCAGCATGGCAGCAACATTGCCCAATTCCCACGGCTGAGCAATCAGACTGGCTTTAGCCTCCGAAGGCGTGGAAGCGCGGCGGATCAATTCGATGACAGGATCGATATTAGCCAGTGCAACAGCCAATGCTTCAAGAATATGCGCACGTTCGCGGGCTTTTCTCAGTTCAAAGATAGTCCGGCGCGTGACAACTTCACGGCGATGGCAAACAAACGCAGAAAGAATATCTTTCAGGTTAAGTAATTTGGGTTGTCCTTGGTGCAGGGCAACCATGTTGATACCGAATGAAACTTGCAACTGCGTCAGTGAATACAGGTTATTCAGGACAACTTCACCAACGGCATCCCGTTTTACTTCGATAACGATGCGCATTCCATCTTTATCGGATTCGTCACGTAATGCACTGATCCCCTCAATCCGCTTCTCTTTTACCAGTTCAGCTATTTTTTCGATCAGTCGGGCTTTATTGACCTGATAAGGTATCTCATTGACGATAATGGTTTCGCGGCCATTTTTTTCATCAGTTTCAACTTCTGCGCGGGCACGGAGATAAATTTTGCCGCGACCTGTACGGTAGGCTTCCTGAATACCGCGACGTCCGTTGATAATGGCGGCTGTCGGGAAATCAGGGCCGGGAATGTATTCCATCAGGCCTTCAATACTGATGTTTTCATCATCAATATAAGCCAGACAGCCATCAATCACCTCAGATAGATTATGAGGTGGAATGTTGGTTGCCATACCTACCGCAATCCCTGATGAACCATTCACCAATAGGTTGGGTATACGGGTTGGCATGACCTCGGGAATTTGCTCTGTGCCATCATAGTTAGGCACAAAGTCGACAGTCTCTTTTTCCAAGTCCGCCAGCAATTCATGGGCAATTTTCGCCATGCGCACTTCGGTATAACGCATCGCTGCCGCAGAATCACCATCTACTGATCCAAAGTTCCCCTGACCGTCAACCAGCATGTAACGCATGGAGAAGGGTTGAGCCAGACGAACAATAGTGTCATAAACAGCGCTGTCACCATGTGGATGGTATTTACCAATAACATCCCCAACAACGCGGGCAGATTTCTTATAGGGTTTATTCCAATCATTTCCCAATACATTCATCGCGAAAAGTACGCGGCGGTGTACCGGCTTCAGTCCATCCCGAACATCTGGCAGTGCACGTCCAACAATAACGGACATCGCATAATCCAGATACGAGCTCTTCAGCTCTTCTTCGATATTGACCGGTGTGATTTCTCTGGCAATGTCGCTCATGGAGCCACTGTCCCTCATACTCCGAATTCAAAGGCTTAAATTATACCACAAATTGACAGTTTTATAAAAACCAGATGCGGGTATTTCGAGATTAAGGCATGTATAATAACTTTCTGTCACACATCCCCATAATACTGTTACATTTTCTGTGAATCAGTTTTCTGTGAACCAGTTTTCTGTGAAGCAGTTCCTAGGAGCGATATTGCTGATGAACATAAAAACCCCCGATTCACATATTCCGACCCATGCTAATGTGGATCAACAGGAAATCGAAAAATTTGAAGCTGTTGCTTCCCGTTGGTGGGATCTTGAAGGTGAATTCAAGCCCTTACACCGTATCAATCCACTGCGTTTGAACTACATCCTGCAACATGCTGATGGCCTTTTTGGTAAAAAAGTATTGGATGTTGGGTGTGGTGGAGGCATTTTGTCAGAAAGCATGGCGCATGAAGGTGCGGAAGTGACAGGGTTGGATATGGGATTTGAACCCCTTGAGGTTGCCCGCCTGCATGCGCTGGAGTCCGGCATTTCCGTCTCTTATGTTCAGGAAACAGTTGAAAACCACGCTGAACAGCATCAGCACGCTTATGATGTCGTGACATGTATGGAGATGCTTGAGCATGTACCTGATCCTGAATCTGTGGTTCGGGCCTGTGCCAAACTGGTAAAACCTGGCGGCCATGTCTTCTTCTCAACCATTAACCGTAACCGGAAAGCTTGGTTAATGGCTGTTGTTGGCGCTGAATATATTTTGAACATGGTGCCAAAAGGCACGCATGACGCGAAAAAATTCATTCGTCCTTCTGAATTGATTAATTGGACTGATAAGACTCCTCTGAAAGATCAACATATTATTGGTTTACATTACAATCCGTTAACAGATAAATTTCGACTTGGACACAATGTAGACGTGAACTATATGCTGCACACTCAATCAGTCTGACTGAAGTAACGAAGGGATTAATAAAGCGGCAACTAAATATTATTTTTAAGATTTTATTTTCCCTGTTTCGCCGATAGCCTTATGAAAGTAACATCAAGTAACTACGCAGGTTATCGGCTTTTTGGCAAAATTAATCCTCAAGTTATCCACAAAACTTCCCGATTTTGTACACTTGATAAAACGCGAAATTAACATTATCTTGTTATTACCGTTTTAATCACCCCCTATATATTGTGTTTCTTACCATCTGACACTAACAATACAGTTGCGATAGAGCAAAGGAAAAGTAACAACGCACCCAAGCTGACCCTTGGTCATTCTGGGCGTATCGTGCTGTCAATAGGTCAGACCAAGAAAAGCGATATAGGCGAGATACGAAAAAAGAGAAGGTGTATTTCCCCATGAACCAGAGTCTGCTAGTTACCAAACGTGATGGACATAAAGAACGAATTGATCTTGATAAAATTCACCGGGTTGTTACCTGGGCTGCCGAAGGTCTGAAAAATGTCTCAGTGTCACAAGTAGAGCTGCGTTCCCAGATTCAATTTTACGATGGTATCAAAACATCCGACATCCACGAAACCATGATCAAAGCTGCGGCTGACTTGATCTCTGGCGATGCACCTGATTACCAGTATCTGGCTGCGCGTCTGGCGATCTTCAATCTGCGTAAAAAGGCTTATGGTCAGTTTGAACCCCCTGCACTGCATGACCATGTTGTACGCATGGTAGATTTGGGTAAATACGACAAACATTTGCTGGAAGACTATTCCAAAGAAGAATTCGAGCAAATGGACAGTTTTATTAACCACTTGCGTGATATGAATTTCTCCTATGCAGCGGTCAAACAGCTGGAAGGGAAGTATTTGGTACAAAACCGTGTTACCGGTGAAATTTACGAAAGCGCCCAGTTTCTTTACATGCTGGTTGCTGCGTGCCTGTTTTCCTCTTATCCAAAAGAAACGCGCTTGGATTATATCCGTCGTTTCTATGATGCGGTTTCCACCTTTAAAATTTCACTGCCAACGCCAATTATGGCGGGGGTACGCACACCAACTCGCCAGTTCAGCTCTTGTGTGCTGATTGAGTGTGGTGACAGTCTGGATTCCATCAATGCGACATCCAGTGCGATTGTTAAATATGTTTCCCAGCGTGCCGGCATTGGCGTAAACGCGGGCCGTATCCGTGCATTGGGTAGCCCAATCCGTGGTGGTGAAGCTTTCCACACGGGCTGTATCCCATTTTATAAGCACTTCCAGACTGCGGTGAAATCCTGTTCTCAGGGTGGCGTTCGCGGTGGTGCAGCAACATTGTTCTATCCGTTGTGGCATTTGGAAGTAGAAAGCCTGCTGGTACTGAAAAATAACCGTGGTGTTGAAGGCAACCGCGTTCGTCACATGGACTACGGTGTACAAGTTAACAAACTGATGTATGAGCGCCTGATCAAAGGGGAAGAAATTTCTCTGTTCAGCCCGTCGGATGTTCCTGGGCTGTATGATGCTTTCTTTGCCGATCAGGATGAATTTGAACGTCTGTATACGCAGTATGAAAATGACAGCAACATCCGTAAAGAGCGCATTAAAGCCGTTGAATTGTTCTCACTGATGATGCAGGAGCGAGCTTCAACTGGCCGTATTTACATCCAGAACGTTGACCACTGCAACACACATAGCCCGTTTGATCCGTCTGTTACACCTGTGCGTCAGTCAAACCTGTGTTTGGAAATTGCACTGCCAACCAAGCCATTGAACAACATTAACGATGAAAATGGCGAAATTGCACTGTGTACACTGTCTGCTTTCAATTTGGGCGTTATCAAAAATCTGACTGAATTGGAAGAACTGGCGGAATTGGCCGTCCGTGCTCTGGATTCTCTGTTGGATTATCAAGATTACCCGATCATTGCCGCGAAACAAGGCTCAATGGGGCGTCGTACTCTGGGTATCGGTGTGATTAACTTTGCCTATTATCTGGCGAAAAACGGCGTACATTATTCCGATGGCAGTGCAAATAATTTGACTCATAAGACATTTGAAGCCATTCAGTATTACCTGCTGAAAGCCTCAAATACGTTGGCGAAAGAGAAGGGTGCCTGCCCGTGGTTTAGTGAAACCACTTATTCACAAGGTATCCTGCCGATTGATACTTATAAGAAGACGCTGGACACATTGACCAACGAACCTCTGCACATGGATTGGGAAGCTCTGCGCCGTGATATTCAACAGCATGGCCTGCGTAACTCAACATTGTCTGCATTGATGCCATCAGAAACTTCTTCGCAAATCTCTAATGCGACCAATGGTATTGAGCCACCACGTGGTTATATCAGTGTTAAGGCATCGAAAGACGGTATTTTGCGTCAAGTTGTACCGGATTATGATCTTCTGAAAGGTGCTTATGAGCTGCTGTGGCAGATGCCGAGCAACGATGGTTATCTACAGTTAGTCGGGATCATGCAGAAATTCATCGATCAGTCGATTTCTGCCAATACCAACTATGACCCGGCACGTTTCCCTAATGGCAAAGTTCCGATGAACCAATTGCTGAAAGATTTACTGCTCGCTTACAAATATGGTGTGAAAACATTGTATTACCACAACACCCGTGACGGTGCGGAAGATGTTCAGGGTGATCTGGAAGAAGTCGTTGAATCTGCTGATTCCGACTGTGAAGGCGGCGCGTGTAAGATTTAATTTGAGGAAGCTATGTCCTATACCACTTTTTCGCAAGTAAAAAATGATCAATTACAGGAGCCGATGTTTTTCGGCCAGTCTGTTAACGTGGCGCGTTTTGATCAGCAGAAATATCCTATTTTTGAAAAGCTGATTGAAAAACAACTCTCCTTCTTCTGGCGTCCGGAAGAAGTGGACGTTTCCCGTGATCGCATCGACTATAATGCGCTGCCGGATCATGAGAAACACATTTTCATCAGCAACCTGAAATATCAGACGCTGCTGGATTCCATTCAGGGCCGTAGCCCGAATGTGGCTTTCCTGCCGCTGATTTCTATTCCAGAATTGGAAACATGGGTTGAAACGTGGTCGTTTTCGGAGACGATTCACTCGCGTTCTTACACGCATATTATCCGTAACATTGTGAATAATCCTTCTGTCGTGTTTGACGATATAGTGGAAAACGAACAGATTTTAAAACGCGCCCAAGATATTTCTGCGTATTACGACGATCTGATCGAAATGACCAACTATTATCATCTGTTGGGCGAAGGGGTACACGATGTTGCTGGTAAAACAGTGACAATTAACCTGCGTGCATTGAAAAAGCAGCTTTACTTGTGCCTGATGAGTGTTAACGCCCTGGAAGCTATTCGCTTCTATGTCAGCTTTGCGTGTTCATTTGCCTTTGCCGAACGTGAGTTGATGGAAGGTAACGCCAAAATCATTAAACTGATTGCCCGTGATGAAGCTCTGCATCTAACGGGAACCCAGCACATGTTGAACTTGTTGCGTTCTGGTCAGGATGATCCTGAAATGGCGGAAATTGCCAAAGAATGTGAACAGAAATGTTACGATCTGTTCGTACAGGCAGCAGAACAGGAAAAAGAGTGGGCTGACTATCTGTTTAAAGACGGCTCCATGATTGGTCTGAACAAAGATATTCTGTGCCAGTATGTTGAATATATTACCAATATTCGCATGCAGGCAGTTGGCTTGAAATTACCGTTTGAAACTCGCTCCAATCCGATTCCATGGATCAATGCGTGGCTGGTTTCTGATAACGTTCAAGTGGCTCCACAGGAAGTCGAAGTCAGTTCTTATTTGGTTGGTCAGATTGATTCGGAAGTCAATACTGAGGATCTCAGCGGTTTCGAACTCTGATATGGCTGATTATAAAGTTACCCTGCCGTCAAGGCAGGGTTTATCCATCCATTATTCTTCAGGTTTCCACGGTAATTTGCTGGAAGCGCTAGAACACGGCAAAGTGCAACTTGAATACCAATGCCGTCAAGGGTACTGCGGTTCTTGCCGTGTTCGTCTGGTTAAAGGGAAGGTGGGATACCCTTGTAAACCATTGGCATTTGTTAATGAAGGGGAAATTTTGCCTTGTAGCTGTCATCCGCTGACAGATATTGAAATTGAACCGTAATTTCCCGCTTCGCAATTCGAATGCTGTGGGGATTAGACTAATTGTCAATCTTACTACTGCCAAAGCGCTTCGGATTGCCCTTGGTTGTGGACATGTCGATTATCACGATGGTGTGTTCACATTATCGATTTTTATATCAGCTATAAAGAAACCAAAATCCAACCTAAAAATGAAAGTTACCATGTCAATAGCCTTAATATTGAGGTTGGGTATCATTTTTGAATATGCCATATTTGATTAGGTAATCATGATAATTTAATGAAGTTATATCTATTTAACATGATATAAATTAATAATAATTTCATGAAATTTATTTGTAATTAAATTCCTCTGTATATCTATCTTTAATAAAATTATTCCAAAACAAGATATTGGGTAATAATAGTTTTATTTTCATTCTATTTTTTATTGGTATATTGTTTACTATTTCGCATGTCTTACCACAGAGAGCTATTTATCAAAGCTGAGAGTCATTTATCAGCCACTGCAAACTGGGAATTTGGCCGAGATAAATATCATATTCCTGAAAGACACTTGTCAGGCAAGTATCTTTTTGTTGAATTATAGGAGGATTTTAAAGTAAGAGGCGAAGTGAGTTTACATCGTGCTCAAACATGCCTGTTGATTTATCATATCAACAATGTGGCATGCGTTTTTTACAGCGATTTGATATTCACTGCGTTACATCGCAAAAACAATGGAGTAACAATAATGTATAAAATTGATTATGTTTCGTATCGTTCAATCAAAAGCTTTAACCGGCGTTCCCGATTTTTAGTTATGCATTACACTGCTCTGAATTTCGAAAGATCGATTCAGGCATTAACAGGGAATCTCGTCAGTGCTCATTACTTAGTTCCGGATCCAGATGATCCGACTTATCAGGCCGCTGGATTCAGAGAAATTCATATTTTCAATCTTGTGGATGAACTTGAAAGAGCTTGGCATGCTGGAGTGAGTTATTGGGCAGGAAGAGAAAGTCTAAATGATACTTCCATTGGTATTGAGATTGTGAATGAGGCTAGTGATGAAAGTGGTGTTCTGACTTTTCCCCCTTATCATCCCGATCAAATTGATGCGGTTAAGGTACTGGCCATTAATATAGTCCAACGTTATCCAGATATTCATCCAACCCATGTAGTAGGGCATTCAGATATTGCCTGGCAGAGAAAAACAGATCCAGGCCCAGCTTTCCCATGGAAAGAGCTATATGATGTAGGTGTTGGGGCATGGTATGACGAAGCGACTAAACAAAAATATATCGGACAATTTGCTTATTGCCTGCCTGATACCGCCGCGATTTTAGAACAGCTTAAGCGTTATGGTTATGATATTTCAGGTACAGAAGAAGGTGATAACTTTCGGTCTTTAATCATGGCATTCCAAATGCACTTCCGCCCATCATCTTATGATGGTGCGCCTGATATAGAAACCATTGCCATTTTATATGCTTTAGTCGAAAAGTATTTTGGATAATAAATAACAATTTTCCATAAAGTATATCAAATAAGTTTTGAGTTGCGGCTCTGCTAAAAAAGTCACAACTTGAAAGATAAAGGGCATATTAAAGGGGGAATGATTCTGTGATAACAGTTTGGGGACGAAAAACTTCATCTAATGTTCAGGCGTTGATGTGGTGCATTGGTGAATTAGAGCTTTCTTTTACTCGCTATGATGTTGGGCATAAATATGGTGGCAACGATACACCTGAATTTTTGTCCATGAACCCGAATGGAACTGTGCCTGTTATCAGAGATGGCAAAGGTTCGCCAATTTGGGAGACAGGCGCTATTTTACGCTATCTTAGTAATCGATATGCGAAAGATCCTTTTTGGCCCGAAGACCTTGAGGCTCGCACACATATAGATAAATGGGCTGAATGGTCGAAAATAAATATTGCCCTGAATTTTACTGCCCCCATATTCTGGCGAGTAGTCCGTACTGCACCTCAACAGCAAAATCAGGATGAAATAACTAAGGCTATTCATAAGTTGGGTAATGTGTTGAACATTGCCGAAAAACAACTACAGCAACATCATTTTATTGCCGGTAATCATTTTACTCTCGCTGACATACAGTTTGGTCATATACTTTATCGTTATTTCGATATAGAAATTAATCGTCCATATCATCCGGCACTGATTAATTATTATGATAAGTTAACAGAAAGACCAGCATTCAGAGAGCATGTAATGATTTCTTATAAGGAATTGAGCGTTAGCTGAATACACTATTTCTCTTTCAGGTTGCTGCCTTACTGGTTGCAACTTGAAGATTATTGTATAGGAATAATAAATTAACATATGAGAATAAAAACTTATGATGTAGTTGCCTGTTTATTCTTTTAGATACCTTTAGAGTCTAATCAATAAATTTTTCTTGATTGAAGAGCTGAAAGACAATGGATGATCAATTGATTTATTTCTTTTGGTGATACATTGTTTCTATTTATAATTAAGAATTATTAAAAGACAAAATGTCAACTAATTACACATTGCATTATTTTAATATTAGGAAATATCCTAAAATTATAAATGAATTGTTTTTCTTTAATTATTTGATAAATAAATATTTTTATAAATTGAGTGTCTTGATTTATATGAATATATCGATGATTTTTGAGCTCTGAAAACAGGTGCTTTTCTATGTAATAATTTGAATTTAAATAAAATTTATCATCGTTGTAATTTTATTAGTGTAATTTTGGGGGAATAAATTGATGTTCTTCCGCTTATAGTTGAATTCTTGATATGAGCGCTGTATATTCCGAAAGCTTTTCTTGGTAAGACGAATACATCAAACGTAAATGACAGAGAATTTTTATTTATGAAAACAACACTATTAACAGCTTCTATCGCTGTGGGATTATCTATACTTACTTTTAATGCCTGCGCAAGCAATAGTGGTAAAAGCACTATTTCTTTAGGGTATGCTCAGAGTAACGCATCACTGAATAAAGGTAAGGAAATCTACCATAATGATGAGAAATTAAGTACAAACCAGTATGGTTTAAATCTAAAATATCGTTATGAGTTTAATGAAAAACTTGGCGTTATCGGTTCATTAACTTATACCCAATATGTACATGAGTATAATTATTTTGGTTCATCATCAAAATTCAGGTGGAAAAATACATCTCTGATGGCTGGCCCAACCTACCGTTTTAACGATTATATCAGTGCATATGGTCTGATTGGTGCGATTCGCAGTGAAGCTGGTTTTTCTGCATCAGGAGATAAAGATATTCAGAAAAAAACAGCATTATCTTACGGCGCTGGTTTACAATTTAACCCTACTCCTGTCTGGGCTATTGATGCTTCATATTCATATGCAAATTTAAAAGAAGCCAAACTTGGAACTTGGGTATTGGGTGTAGGTTATCGTTTCTAAGCTTTCACTTATCCATGTTTTTTATGTCTCTTTATATATTGCTTCTTTTTTAAACTAATTTATCTATTGGCGATCATTTTATGAATGATCATTTCGCCTGAACTCTTTGTTTGAAAGGTTCAGGCTTTTTGTTATGTATTCAATCACGATCTATTCAGAAATTACTCGTGTATGATTAATGCAATGCATTATGATTTTGTAAAGGTATACAAAATATAAAAGTCCAAATGTAATAAAAGAGAGAATAGCCCAAATGATGACGTATCCCAGTATTTGAACTAAATTGATATCACAATCTAACTTACCGATAATTTTCCCGCTATCTCGGTCAATAACATGCGTTTTGCTAATGATAAAACGAGTCATATAGTAAGGAAATACAAAGGCACCTAATCCCACGGTAAGTAATATAATCAGAAGCCAGATAATAAGGTGTAAAAAAATCTCAAGTATTCCCAATTCTGATTTTAACTTCAAACTACGAAAATCCATTAAATTCATAAAATTATCTCAATATTAAAGTGAATTCTGAAAATTGGTCGCTATGGAAACAATAATTATGGTCTTCGTAAGACAAACTTCTCGGAATGGTAGTTCAATTAAAAGAGAATGGATAGCGATATGGAGTAGGAAATATTTACATTAGATCTGAACAGGCGATAAAAAAGCCAGTGTTATGAATAACTGGCTTATCTCTGTCTGTACAGTGCGTTATATAGGGTGAGTGCTTACATAAAGCGAGTTGCTGATAAGCGAATAACAACGCAGTGTACGTTTGAGAGGAAAGATTTTACAGATTTCATGATGATGTCCTTTGGAGGGTTATAAATTGTGATTTACTTCACGAAAATCTAAATTCTGGGGAGGATTTTATGCTCAAAACAAAAAGAGTCAAGATATTTAATAAATTATTTTTTTAAAATTTAAAAAAAATTTGCAAATTTTATCATCTGATTGAAATTTAATGATATTTTTGTTGTTGGTGCTCTGTGGGAATTCTATAACTTGGCTACTATAGCGCCATCATTGATTTTTCCTTCGTCTATACTTTATGTTTAGGCTGTTTTTTGTTCTGATTTTGACTTGGTGATCGATCTGTCAGCGGAGAAAATGAATGGAAATCAGTGAAAATGGTATTAATAAACTCAAAAGTTATGAAGGGTTGAAATTGAAAGCATATCCTGACCCCGCTACTGGCGCTGAACCGTGGACAATTGGATATGGTCATACAAAGGGAGTCAAACCTGGGCAAGTGATTACCGTGCAACAAGCAGAAGCATTTTTGCATCAAGATCTTCTCCCGATTTATGCTGCCATCCATCGATTAGTTAAAGTATCTCTAACACAGGGGCAATTTGATGCTTTATGCTCGTTTATTTTCAATCTGGGAATGGGTAATTTTACCCATTCAACATTGTTGAAAAAATTGAATGCAGGTGATTATCAAGGAGCTGCCAGAGAGTTTTTGAAATGGGATCGGGCTGATGGACGAGAAATACCGGATTTACTCCGTAGAAGGGAATCAGAACAGCAAACATTCCTCTCATAAGCAGATTCAAACTTAATATGCTATATACCGTCATCTTCCAAGTTACATCTTTGTCGGCTTCGTTCACTCACCCTGGTCGCATAGTTAGTTATGTTTTTGGGATTCGTTTCCTTACCATTACGATGCAACTTGAAATCTATCAGATATAAGCGCTTAATACTAAAATAAATAATTTTTTAGCATTAAATTAACTATGAAAAAGCTTAAATTTCTGAAGCACTATTTTGTAATACAACGCGATAGCCATCAATATCTTCAAATGTCTTTCCATGCTTATCCCAATAAGGATTATAAGAAGGCAGGAGAATAAAACTGGCTTCTTGCATTGATTTTATTTGTGCTTGCCATTCAAGTTCATTTTCAATATAAAATGCTAATAAATTATCTTTCGTCGGTGCTTTTCCAACATATGTATTGTGGTGATGAGTGAATTCCAGATGCCAAGAATAATTGGGATGCCCTAACATAATACCATCAAAATCATCATGATCTTTGAATTCACCCAATATAGCGAAATTTAAACCTTGGCAATACATATCCGTAATTTCAACAAGGTTATCTGTTGGTCTGGCAATTCTAAGAATAGTTGATTTTTTCATGTTTTTTTAAAAGGGTAAGGTTGAGTCGGAAAATAAATATTACTTGGAAATATTTTGTTTTTTTTAGATAAAAGTGCTGGTGATTTCCCAGCACTCTTTAATTTTAAAAATATTATTTAATGTCAGCATCAATAACTTGATAGAAAGCATTATTGGTGTCGTCAATTGTCCATATACCGAGAATAACATGATATCCTGAGCGTTCTGGAACATTACAGATTATTTTGACTTTTTCGGCAGGTCTTTTTCCACTATCAAAACGCTCACAGAAGGGTTTTAAATCAAACTGCGCGCGAGTTAGTGGCTTATTTGGGTCCCAATCAGGTTTAGTAATGAAATATTGCCATGAAGTGGAGCTATGCTGGGCTGTTAACGCCCATATAAACTCATTAGCACCTTTATTGAGGTTGACATGATGCCAGCGATCAGCACTTTGTTCATTGAGTTGATTGAACTGACCAACGCCGCCACTGGCAATTTGTCCATCAGGTGGGCCGCCTTGTGGAAAGCCTTTGACGCCTTCAACTGATTGTGGCTCATACATGATGGGACCACAGTCTTTGTTAACGAGTTTAGAGCATAGAAGTGCTCTGCTTGGTGGTGTATCGATATATCCATGACGAGAGGGAGGTTCGGCAATACTAAAGAATGGGGTTGCACTAACAGCGGTCAATCCCACTAAAAGTAATGACTTTTTAATGTTCATGATGGAGTTCCTATTTTTTCCGTACTTGACTGTAAAATAAGTAACTTTAATTATTGTTATAATATTAATTAGTATGTATGGAATTTATTTTACTTCTTATGGAAAGGCATAAATATATTTATAACAAAATTAGTCAATTATAAATTCTTAATTTATGATAAGGGTGTGCTAGAAATATGTTCTTGAGAAAAATTATTGTTGTTTGGATGATGGGATTATGCCGATAGGTTAAATCTTATTTGAGTGATGTATCAATCAAGAAAAGCCCCTCTCTGTACTAGGGAGGGAAAGAGCGAAATAAGAAGCAAATGAGGGTGTACTAAACAAGTAGGGTATCCAGTACACGTAAATAAAGTAGACCTAAATGGCAAAACATGCAATAAACCAACCTTAAACAAAAGACAGTAATGATATCTTTAGGGGATGTAATCATCTAGAAATGGATATAAATTTTAAAGAATAGGTTAGATGAAAGGTTAAGAGTATTTAAACTTTTAGAGCAGTGACTTTGCTTTTCAGAGCAGGATGAAGTTAAGTTTTTTAAATTTGGGAAATATAAATTTTTTATTATGTTAGTATGACGCCGAACATGGTTTATGGATCTGTGTTTGAGATAGCAGCGTGTTCAAATCTGGTATTTGTTTCTAAGTGGTACTATTTAAATCTTACTTAAATAGCTTATTTTTGTATTGTATTTCACAATTATGCTTTAACTGATGTATAAATAACCTTGATGATTGCAATATAAAAATTTATATTTGCGGAATACCTTTATTTGTGGCACTTTACATACTCGTAAAATAAAAATTTTCATTACAAGATATGACAAGAATAAATGTTATTCTACCGAGCGAGTTGTGTGATCAACATTTACTCGCAGAGCATAGAGAGTTAACCAGAATCCCCAATGACATAGTTAAAAAACAAGGTAATGTCACGCTGTCAGCATTGAGTGCGTATACATTGGGAAAAGGCCATGTGATTTTTTTAGAGATAAATTGCTATTTTTAAAGAAAAGATATGAAGCTATTCATAGTGAATGCTTAAATAGAGGGTTTTCTGTGATAAATAGATGGCCTGATGAAGTGAGTATTTATACCCATTTGTGGAAGGACTATCAGGTAACCGATGCAGATATTGATATTAAGCTGATCGGATAAATGATCTGCATTGATGTTATAATCGGTCATCCGATGACTTACCGCCTGTTCTTATGAAATTGAAATCGAAT
>NZ_LFCV01000051.1 GCF_001037465.1 Xenorhabdus khoisanae | reverse complement strand
GCGCTTTGCTCTTTCCCATTGATAGTCATCAGGAAAATTTTGGACATCCGCGATGAGCACCTCATCAGGAATTTTCATGGGAGGCTTATCACGCGTCATGCAAGGTTCTATTTTATGGCTCCACCGGAACAGGGTACGAATAGAAATCTCAAAATGGGCACTCGTTTGTTCGAAAGTCAACGAATGCTTATCTTTGTATGCCAGTACTCGTTTTCGAAAATCTAAACTGTAACCCATTTCACTTTATGCCTTGTCATGTTGGATTTGGATATTATGACATATTAGTATGATTCTGCTATATCAGCCCGGTAGCGCAGCCAGATACGCACGGTGGCTTCGGTGAACACTGCACCGGAGGCCATCAATTCACGCCCGCTAATGTGTTTCACTTCTGCCCAGACCGTAGCCACATCCTGCCATTGCTGCATGCGCTGGCCCGACGGTAATTTGATCTGGGTAAAGCTCTGCAACGTAACGCGATGTCTTAATGCGCCTGCTCTCATTCCTTGTCCTCCGGTTGTTTCTTCACTTCTACCGTCTGCTTCCATGCCTGACTGAATTCATCACCCCCTTCACGGGGTGATAAACCTTCACGTTCTCGGGCTTCGTTCGGGCACATCACCCCTGACTTAATCGCCGTCTCATAACTCTGGAAGCGTTCCTTTGGATTGGCTCGCAGCAAATCGGCGGTATCAAACTCGACTTGGTAACGAATGCCTCTTTTCGGTGAAGCCATCAGCAAGGCTGATTTAATTTGTTGCTCAAAGTTGGCAAGCCACGGGCGCATGGTGATAGTCAGAAAAGCGCGTGATGCTTCACTAAAGTTGCTGTAGGTGCTGTTCGAATATTCTTGCAGAAAGATAGGGCTGACATTGAACATCCGGGCAATATCGTCAATGGTGAAACGACGGGAAGCCAGCCATTCCGCATCCTGATTACTCATGCCTAACTGCTGATAGTCCATCCCGCCTTCAAGGATCGGTGTTTTTCCTGCATTGCGAGCGCCCTTGTAACGTTCGAGGGCTTCCAGTGCCTTAGCGCCTTTTGTACCATCTAACCAATCGGCGGACTTAATCACGCCCGCCGCCATCATCCCCTCTTTCATAATGCTTGCACCGTGGCGTTGTTGTGCCAGTCCTAAGCCCAGAGTTTCGCGGCAAATCGTGACAGGCGAACGCCCCAGAAA
>NZ_LFCV01000050.1 GCF_001037465.1 Xenorhabdus khoisanae | reverse complement strand
TCATTATATAATGACAAAATATTACCCAAATAATAAAATAATTATTCACTATCGGGAAGTGTTTCTTTGACGTTAAGCACCAAAGCCATCACGCAAGGCCGCGAGTGACTTAATTAAAGGATTGCTTTGACATTCATTATATTTATGAATTTTATTATAGAGTTGGGAATAAATAGATTATCTTTATCCTATAAAATATACAGAAAGCAGTTAAAACTGATATCTTTTATTTTGCAGAATAAAACACTAAAAAAATTTATTTCAGATTATGATTACGAATGGAAACACGCAATCCTTGATAATAAAGGGCTAAAAATAGCCCTTTATTTATTGTATTTTTTAAAATAATTAACGCTTTTTCAAATGCTCCATTAAACGTTTACGCTTACGAAGCTGGGTTGCTGTTAATGTATTTTTCTTACCCGCATAAGGGTTAGCCCCTTCTTTAAACTGGATACGAATCGGTGTTCCCATCACTTTTAAAGAGCGACGGAAGTAATTCATCAAATAACGCTTATAAGAATCGGGTAAGTCTGTTACCTGATTACCGTGGATCACAACAATCGGTGGGTTATAACCCCCCGCATGAGCGTATTTCATCTTAACCCTACGACCACGGATCATTGGCGGCTGATGATCATCTTCTGCCATGCGCATGATACGGGTCAGTAAGGAAGTGTTAACACGGCGGGTTGCGCTTTCATAAGCTTCCTGAATTGACTCAAATAAATTGCCAACACCACTACCATGCAGTGCAGAAATAAAGTGAACACGCGCAAAATCAACAAAGCCCAAACGCAGATCCAGCATATCCTTGACGTGATCTTTATCTTCCTGACTCATGCCATCCCATTTGTTGACGGCAATAACCAGCGAGCGACCGCTATTAAGAATAAAGCCGAGCAGAGAAAGATCCTGATCAGAAATACCTTCGCGGGCATCTACCACCAATAACACGACATTAGCGTCTTCAATGGCCTGAAGTGTTTTAATAACGGAGAATTTTTCAACGGTTTCCGTAATCTTACCCCGTTTACGAACACCCGCAGTATCAATCAGGATATATTCGCGCCCATCACGCTCCATAGGAATATAAATACTGTCACGGGTTGTGCCTGGCATATCATAAACGACAACCCGCTCTTCCCCCAGGATACGGTTGGTTAATGTGGATTTCCCTACATTCGGACGACCAACAATCGCAAGTTTTAGAGGCAAGCCAGTAGGATCAAACGCTTCCTCTTCTTCCTGTTCAACAGAAGCATCAAGTTCAGCCTGTTCCATCTCTGCCCAATAAGCAGCATTAGCCTCTTCTTCCGTTAATTCGACTTCTTCCGTTTCTTCTTTCTCAGAAAAAGGCAGCAAGGCACGTTCAATCAACTGCGTCACGCCACGGCCGTGGGAAGCGGCAATAGAATAAATATCCCCTAATCCCAATGAGTAGAATTCTGCAATGGAAGTGTCAATATCAATGCCATCAGTCTTGTTTGCCACCAAAAAGGTTGCTTTTTCACGACTGCGCAAATGCTTGGCAATCGCATGATCGGCTGGCATCAACCCTGATCTGGCATCAACCATGAAGAGAACAATATCAGCCTCTTCGATAGCCATCAAAGATTGCGTAGCCATATGTGTTTCTACGCCTTCTTCCGCACCATCGATACCTCCCGTATCAATGATGATGAACTCCTGCCCTTCAACTTCTGCCCGTCCATATTTACGATCACGGGTTAAGCCAGGGAAATCCGCTACCAGCGCATCTCTGGTGCGGGTTAATCGGTTAAATAAGGTGGA
This sequence comes from Xenorhabdus khoisanae, assembly GCF_001037465.1. Taxonomy (GTDB): domain Bacteria; phylum Pseudomonadota; class Gammaproteobacteria; order Enterobacterales; family Enterobacteriaceae; genus Xenorhabdus; species Xenorhabdus khoisanae. The sequence goes on along the minus strand of NZ_LFCV01000050.1, from coordinate 62,924 downwards.
TTTTCCAACATTGGGGCGCCCAACCAGCGCAACGACAGGTATCATTTTTTTGATGCCTCATGACTAAATTTAAATCGATATCCTGCTAGAAATGATCCAACCAATGTTGCTCACTACTACAAGATACTAAAAAGACGAAACGGCCCCTGTTACTTTCAGCACAGGAGCCGTATAGTTTCGTGCTATTTCGTATAGCGTCATATAACGCTAAAACACGTTCTGGAATTAGCGGGTATACAGGTAAACTGTCCCGTCCTTCGCTTGTACCATCAGTTTATCGCTGGCAACAACAGGGCGGCTCAATAGGCCAGAACCATCAACCTTATGCTGAGCCACAAATTTGCCATCAGCCAGATTCAACCAATGCAGATAACCTTCGCTATCTCCAACAACCAGATAGCCATTATACATTTCCGGTGCGGTCAAGTTACGATGCAAGAGATCACTTTGCGCCCACAGTGTCACCCCATCGCTCTTACGCAGGGATAAAATACGATCGTCTTGATCAACAATGAAAATATTATCATCAGTCACGACCATATCATTCACCGAACCCAGATCACGTTTCCAGATGATCTGCCCCGAACGCATATCCATTGCAACTAAATTACCGTTATAAGCAATGGCATAAATAACATTGTTAGAAATGACCGGAGTCATATCAACGTCATTCAGGCGATCAATTTCAGTGGCTCCCGTCACCTGAGAAATGCGCTGTTGCCAAATTAATTGCCCTTGAGACAGCAGGACGGCGCTGACACGCCCATTGTCACCACCCACAACTGCGGCACCATAGGCCACGGCAGGAGCGGATTCACCACGAACTGACAACGGAGGTGTATCCATGTTGACTGACCAAGCGATACTACCATCACCTTCATTCAATGCCTGCAACATACCATTGCCAGTGTGAATCAAGACGAAACCATCACTTACCACCGGGCGCGATAACGCTTCGCCGGCAACTGTTGAATCCCATTCAACTTTACCGGTTGTGGCATCCAACGCGATGACTTTTGCTTTTTCTGTGCCAACATAGAGACGATCACCGGAAACAGTCACGCCCCCTGACAGTAGCGCCGGCAAACGAGATGACAGAAGACCTGCTTTCTCTGATAAGTCCGTTGCCCACAACTCTTTGCCACTGTCTATATCAAACGCTTTGACAACACCATTTCGGTCAGCAGCATAAACCGTTGAGCCCTGCCAAACCGGTGACAAGTGAGAATAGTAGCGCCCAACACCGCCGCCAACGGATTTATCCCAGACAACACGAGGTTTGAATTGATTTTCAACCTTCGGCAACGGTGACATTGTTACCGTATCCTGTTCGCTTGAACAACCAGCCAGCAGAACAGAAGCAACCAGCCCAACCAAGAGTGTTTTTCGCAGTTGCATTAGAAGTTGGCTCCCTTAGTTGGATAAATTATTAAGTTTAATTTTAATGAAATCTTTCATCGTCTGAGGGCCATCAGATTCAAGCCCTTTGGAATATGCGGCACGAGCACCGGCAATATCACCTTTTTTCGCCAGAATATCTCCACGGATATCCTCAGCAACAACCAACCAGCCTTTTCCCTTGACCAATTCTAACGTTTTCAATGCAGCATCCGTTTTATCTTCCGCCAATTGAACCCGGGCCAAACGAAGGTTGGATAACGTTTTCATCTCTTCATCTGTAGCTTTAGCTGATGCTGCCAGCAAATTTTTCTCGGCCTGAGCCAAGTCATTCTGCCCGACAGCATGTTTTGCCAGTTCCAGATCAGCCATGACACCGTAGATATTATTCGTTTCATTCGCGAATTTATCTACGGCAGCAACACCCTCTTTCGACCCCAACGCCAGAGATTTGTTCAATTTCTCAAACGTCGCTGCCGTTTCATGTAATTGGTTTGTTTGATGAGTCTGCCAGTAACGCCAGCCAACCAACACGCCAATGCCCAGAACCAAACCAACAGCAAGGTATTTACCGTTGGTGACGAAAAAACGCTTTATCGCGTCAACTTGTTCAGTTTCAGTGGTATAGACTTGCACAGAGTCTCTCCTTAGCCTAACAATTCGCTCAAACGTGCCGCGACCGTTTGTTGTGACAACGTTTCTTGTTCACCGTTACGTAAATCTTTTATTGTTACGTTGCCAGCCTGAATTTCATCTTCTCCGAGGATCAGGGCAACTTTAGCACCATGCTTACCCGCACGAGTCAATTGTTTCTTAAAGTTACCTCCACCGTGGTTAGTCATCAGGCGCAATTCTGGCAGTTGATCACGGATTTTTTCTGCCAGAATCAATGCGGCTTGTTGACTGCCTTCACCAAAGGAAGAGAGATAAACATCAGCAACCGTCAAATCGGCAACAAAGTCAGGATTAATTTCCTGCACTAACAGAACCATACGTTCCATGCCCATGGCGAAACCCACTGCCGGTGTTGCTTTTCCACCTAATTGTTCAACCAGACCATCGTAACGCCCACCCGCACAGACTGTTCCCTGAGCTCCCAATGCAGAGGTTACCCATTCAAAGACAGTACGGTTGTAATAATCAAGACCACGAACCAGACGCTGGTTAATGCGGTATTTGATACCCGCGTTATCAAGTATCTGACACAATCCATCAAAATGTTCTTTTGATTCGGCATCAAGATAATCAAACAGTTCCGGTGCATCATTAAGAAGTTGCTGAATTTCAGGATTTTTGGAATCCAATACACGCAGAGGGTTGGTATACATCCGACGCTGGCAGTCTTCATCCAGCTTCTCTTTATGCTGTTCAAGAAACTCAACCAGTGCTTCACGATAATCTGCACGAGCTTCCAGTGAACCAATGGAGTTCAATTCGAGCGTAACGTGGTCAGCAATGCCCAGTTCGCGCCACCAGCGTGCTGTCATTAAAATGAGTTCAGCATCGATATCCGGCCCTTGCAGGCCAAAAACTTCGGCACCCAATTGATGGAATTGGCGATAACGGCCTTTTTGTGGACGCTCATATCGGAACATCGGCCCGATATACCATAAGCGCTGCTCCTGATTGTACAGCAGACCATGCTGAATACCGGCTCGGACACATCCTGCGGTATTTTCCGGGCGCAGGGTCAAACTTTCTCCATTGCGGTCGTCAAAAGTGTACATCTCTTTTTCGACAACATCGGTGATTTCCCCAATTGCACGTTTAAATAACGGGGTCTGTTCTACAATCGGTGTCCGAATTTCGCTGAAACCATAACCTGACAGCACACGCTTTACCGTAGATTCAACTCGTTGCCAGATGGCCGTTTCAGCAGGAAGGCAATCGTTCATGCCACGAATAGCTGGGATATTTTTTGTCACGTTTTATCTCTTATTAATATTTATACAATGGCATCGATTATAAAAGCGAATACTTATCAGGTTCAATCAGCAAACAAAATTCTCACTATATGCCCGTTTATCCAATAGATACCTAGATAAAAAGCATAGCTGGCGCATGATAACATGAACCAGCATCAGGCATATTACTCATCAAGCTGATTAATGCTGATCCGGTTATTAGCATCAAGGATTGCAGCCTTAGCCCGGATCTTCGCTTCAAGCTGATCAATCAGGTCTTTATTATCAAGACGCTCTCTCTGACGAATGCCATCTTCATAAAAACCGCTTTTCGTTTTAGCGCCTGTTACGCCAAGTGTTGAAACTTCTGCTTCTCCCGGGCCATTCACGACGCAGCCAATGATAGAAACATCCATTGGTGTAATGAGATCTTCAAGACGTTGCTCAAGCGCATTAACAGTACCGATAACATCAAATTCCTGGCGTGAACAAGTCGGGCAGGCAATGAAGTTGATGCCTCTCGAACGAATGCGCAATGCTTTCAATATATCGAAGCCGACTTTAACTTCCTCTACCGGATCTGCGGCCAAAGAGATGCGCAACGTGTCGCCAATTCCTTCTGACAATAAAATGCCCAGACCAATTGAAGACTTCACCGCACCTGCGCGAGCGCCACCTGCTTCGGTGATGCCCAGATGTAACGGTTGATCAATTTTCTGTGCCAGTAAACGATAAGCGCCAACGGCCAAGAAAACGTCAGAGGCTTTGACACTCACTTTGAATTGGTCAAAGTTCAGGCGATCGAGGATATCCACATGGCGCATTGCTGATTCAACCAGCGCTTCCGGTGTTGGTTCGCCATATTTTTCCTGTAGATCTTTTTCCAGCGATCCACCATTGACCCCGATACGAATTGGAATGTTATTGTAACGAGCGCAATCCACAACCTGACGGATGCGTTCCTCATTACCAATATTGCCGGGATTAATGCGCAAGCAGTCCACACCATATTCGGCTACCTTCAATGCAATGCGGTAATCAAAATGGATGTCAGCAACGAGGGGAACATTGACCTTCTGTTTGATGGATTTAAACGCTTCAGCCGCATCCATGGTCGGAACAGAAACACGGACGATATCAACACCAACTCGCTCTAATGCTTTGATTTGATTGACGGTTGCCTCAACATCAGTTGTCCGTGAGTTAGTCATTGATTGCACCGCGATGGGTGCGTCATCCCCTATGGGCACATTACCGACATAAATACGTGTGGATTTACGTCTTTTTATCGGTGATTCATTATGCATTTTTACATTACTCCCCTACATCCCTGTATTTTGTTTATAAAAATTACAACTATGCTGTGGTGAATAATACACACAGGCGAACATGAATGCTTATTCAATGTTCGCCCAAATTCTTTACAAGATAAATTTGCCAGAAACTCTGTCGCTGAGTTTATTTCAGCTTCAGTTTGGCAGACACGCCTTTCTTAATAAAGGAATTCAGATCCACCGGTTTCCCCTGAAACTGAACCTTAACCTGTGAAGGCGCACCAATGTTCAAAGAGTAAGGCAATACGCCGGAAAGTTTCAGGTTATCGCCTTTCTTTTTCGTGCCACTAAACAGTAACTTACCTTTAGCATCCTTGACTTCTAACCAACATTCCCCGTTGAAGTCCATGACCAGCTCATTGCTGCTTGTAGCGCTAATATTGTTCACGTCAGCTGATGATGTACTGACAACAGGATTTTCCGTACCTGTATTAGTCGTTACGCTGGTGTTTTCTGAAGTCGTATTTGTTGCCGCTGGATTAAGAACTGTTTTTGGCTCTGTTGCCATGGACACTGGCGCATTGGAAGCGGTTGAAGCACTGTTTTTTATTCCTGTGCCATTCGCCTGTTCTGGAGACGCTTTCTCTTGAGAAACCGACCCAGATTGATTTTGTTTCAGGGGTGCGGATACATTATCCGCTATCGTGTTATCCGCTATTGCGGTTGAAGTACCCGGGCTATTTTCAGCGCCCTGAACATGGGCACTTTGGACGCTGGATTGTGATGCCATTGTGGACAATTCTTTTTGTTGCGCCTTGTAGTTCTGCCACCACCATAAGCCAGTCATACCAAGTAGCAGAATGATGATAGCCCATGTTAATTTCATTAACCAACCATCACTCTTTTTACGTTTTTTCCCCGAGGAAAAACTTTGCATTGGAGAAACTTTCATGGTTTTGGCGGGCATTTGTTTATCTAAAATGCTTAAGATCTCAGATTCAGGCACTTGAACCAGTTTCGCATAAGCGCGAATGTATCCACGAAAAAATGTTGGTGTAATATTTGATGGAATATTATCTTCTTCAATATCACGAACAGTGGACAGTTTAAGACACAAGCGATCTGCCACAGTTTGCTGAGAAAGCTCAAGTTTTTCACGAGCCTGACGCAGAATCTGACCTGTTGTCAGATTGGCTTCTTCTGGGTAAGTTTCAGTCTTCATTAGCTAGGGACACTGGTACTGTTCTGGGTTAAAGAATTTACGCAAATTAATTTAAGAGAGCTTCTAACTAATTTGTGCCGCGAAATCATCTTGCACTGCGTTGAACGCAAAAAATCATCTCTCACAGAGATAACGGTTTATGTTGCTTTCCCTATTTTCCGTGAGCAATTGCTTAGCTTCTTCAAACCGCTTTTGTTCACAGAGAAAAGCATGATAATGACGTATTACAGTATCACGTCCTGCCGTCTGCTGCATGGCTATTCCGTAATGCTGGCTGGCGGCTTCAGGTCGGCCAGCATATTGTTCATGCAATGCCATACCTAAATGCGCCTCTGGATGACGGGGCTCCACCAGCAAGATCTTCTGAAAATGATATTTGGCAGCCGGTAAATTCCGTTCTACCAAATAAGCCTTCCCTAGCTGTAATCGTGTATCTATGGCAACGACCTGAGAAGCACGATGCGTTGAGTGTTCTGCGCACCCCGCTAACAAGCCAAAACAAACTATAGACCAAATTATTGATTTCCGTATCATACCATTTTCATTTATAAGAATATGTCAAACTTCGCCAAATTTTTAGCTATTAATCGATATTAAACAAAAAATTAGACTGTTTTTACCTGAATAGGTTCACCTGCCAGACGTTTTTTCAATGTCCGTTTTGTTCTATCAATGACCTCACCCGCAAGCTGTCCACAGGCAGCATCAATGTCGTCTCCTCTCGTTTTACGCACGATGGTTGTGAAACCATATTCCATCAGAACCTTGGAAAAACGATCGATTCGGCTATTGGAACTACGGCCATAAGGTGCACCGGGGAACGGGTTCCAAGGGATCAAGTTGATCTTACTTGGCGTATCTTTCAGGCATTCCGCCAACTGGTGAGCCTGTTCAACGCTGTCATTAACGTGATCAAGCATCACATATTCCACCGTGACACGCCCCTGATTGGCATTGGATTTTGTCAGATAACGACGTACCCCAGCCAAAAACTCTTCAATGTTGTATTTTCGGTTAATTGGCACGATTTCGTCACGAATGTCATCGGTAGGTGCATGCAAAGAAATTGCCAATGCAACATCAATCATATCGCCCAATTTATCCAATGCAGGGACAACGCCGGACGTTGATAATGTCACGCGACGTTTTGACAGGCCAAAACCGAAATCATCCATCATGATTTCCATTGCGGGCACGACATTATTCAAATTGAGTAATGGCTCGCCCATTCCCATCATCACCACATTGGTGATGGGACGGCGACCACTGGATTTCAGCGAACCAATGATCTTAGCGGCGCGCCAAACCTGACCAATAATTTCAGATACCCGAAGGTTACGGTTAAAACCCTGCTGAGCCGTAGAACAGAACTTACACTCTAGAGCACATCCCACCTGAGATGAAACACATAGTGTCGCCCGATCATCTTCCGGGATATAAACCGTTTCAACCTGTTGATCACCAACAGTAATCGCCCATTTTATGGTGCCATCAGAGGAGCGTTGTTCTTCTGCAACTTCCGGTGCTTTGATTTCAGCAACTTGTTGCAATTTAGCCCTGAGAACTTTGTTGATATCTGTCATCTGCTCAAAGTCGTCATAGCAATAATGGTAAATCCATTTCATGACCTGATCGGCACGAAAAGGTTTTTCTCCCATATCGATAAAGAATTGACGCATTTGTTTACGGTTAAGGTCAAGCAGGTTGATTTTACCGTTTTTCTTTTCAGGCGTGACAGATACGGCGGAGGTTGAAGGTGGTACGGTTTCGTTAAGTTGGGACATTTTTTACATCGCCTCGTTGTTACACTTTCGGCTCTGTGCTGATTTCATTTCAGCACTAAGTTCTCATGCGGTGACTGCCAATTCAATGAACATTCCATTCTGGCGATCTCGAATTCCAGTCATTATAAAATTCCAGAAATAGAGAACGAACATTGAAATAAAAATAATAAACGCCCCACTAAATCAAATCAGTGGGGCGCGTCATTGTACAAACTTTACTGCTTAGATGCTACGGGTAACTGAAGACTCAGTGGCGAGGGAAAATCTCATCATCACTGAAGAAATAAGCAATTTCACGGTTTGCAGATTCAATGGAATCTGAGCCATGAACAGCATTTTCAGTAAAGCTATCCGCATAGTCTGCGCGCAACGTTCCTGCCAGCGCGTTGTCAGGGTTGGTTGCACCCATCAGATCACGGTGACGCTGTACTGCATTTTCTCCTTCCAGAACTTGTACCATAATTGGGCCAGAGGTCATGAACTCTACCAGACCATCAAAGAAAGGGCGGCCTTTGTGTTCAGCATAAAAACCTTCTGCTTGTTCACGAGTCAGATGCAGCATTTTGGCCGCGATGATTTTAAACCCTGCGCTTTCAAAACGAGCATAGATGGAGCCGATAACATCTTTCTTTACTGCATTGGGCTTGATAATGGAAAAAGTACGTTCAATTGTCATTGGATAACCTCTTTGGCACTTTCAGCGATGATTCATTTTAATTTTTATGCCCCAAGTCAAACTGAGGGCAAATTTACCCTGTATCTCACAGGAATAAAAATAGGCGTTGATTATAGGAGGAGACTTTCTGCTTGCCTACAAAAAACATAACATTTCATTAAAACTTTCTTAGCGAAAATTATCATTTTTTAGCATGAATCACATTTTAACTCAGAATGCCTGCTCAGGCGATTAAATCCCAAACAGGCATTCTGCCCAAGATCATTGAATTTGCACTTTAATTCCAATATTAATTATAAAACCCTCTCTGTTACACATTGAACAAAAGGCTTGATCTCTTCGGCTGTTTCCTTGTTGACGTCGTGTTTAACATCATTAGACACTTTAAAGTCCCCGGTAAACTTCCCTTCTGTACTTTGAGTCGTTTTATCCGATGTGCCAATAATGCTAATGGTATATTTGTGGCCGGCGGGTAATAAATCTGTACACTTTCTCAACTCTCCCGGATGAGAAGACTTTTGAACTGTTATTTCTTGGTTACTATTTTTTTGAGTACCATTTTTTGCTGATATATCCGCAAACGAAGTTGGAATATAAAATATACCCAACAGCAAAACATATGAAAAACTTTTCATCTTTCCCCTCACTGTTTATGTTGAATTAATAACCTAATAGATACCCAATGGATTTTAAGTTGCATCGCGGCGGCAAGGGAATGAATCCCCGGGAGCATAGATAACTATGTAACCGGGGTGAGTGAGTGCAGCCAACAAAGAAGCAACTTAAAAGACGAAGGGTATAGTTTAATAACTGATTAATCCTCTTTAAATTCCAATATATCCCCGGGTTGGCAATCCAAATATTGACAAATAGCATTCAGCGTAGAAAATCGAATTCCTTTAATTTTTCCGGTCTTTAATAAAGAAAGATTCTGTTCAGTAATACCAATAGCCTGTGCTAATTCTTTGGATTTAACTTTCCGTTTCGCCATTATCACATCCAAGTTCATGAGAATTGCCATGGTATCTCCTATATAATGCTCTGATTTTCATCGTATATATCACATGCTTGGTAAAGAATACGTGAAATGATAGCCAGGCAAACTGAAATGAAAATAGCGACAAAATGACTCGAAGTTAAACTCAACGAGAAGAAACGTTCACCGACTGGTGCTCCCATTGTTAACCAGAGTGTTAATAAAGGTTCACAAAGAATATCCAAGACACTCCATAGAATTACTCCCCAGCCAGCATATTCCAAATATTTAACAGTACGCTTGGAGAAATAATCACCTTTTCTATAATTGCCAAACAAGCGATGAAAAGCCCAAAAGCCGCCACTCAGCGACAATAGCGGTATTGTCGAAATCAATATTCCCCCGGTTAATTTCCATGCACTGAAAGCATTATGATCAAAGTTAGATAATACTCTTCCGGTCAACGAAATTTCTAATCCATACTTTTCTAAAATTAACTGTGGTTCCAACCAGCTAAAAATATTAATCACCATCACGATGATGATAATTAACAACGATAATTTAGACATGACTAAACTGAGTGTCGTTATTCGTGTGAGTTTTTCTGTGTTCATCATTTTTATAATCCATTGCCAGAGTCGTTTAAATTATAGACATAAATTAACGTAAAACAATAATTTTTTATCGCAAAAGAAGAATAAAAGACAGGTGAGCTATATTCACATACAAAAAAACATGGCTAATGCCATGTTTTAAAAGATAATTCCGTATCTAATGGTTTACTTCCCATAACCAACGAATAAGTCACTTCAATACAAAATTGATAGAGCTGATTTGACCACCCAAATCCAACACAGTAAGCTGATATTTTCCCGGTTGCGATAAGGTCTTAACCCATGACTGATTATGTTCTGTCACAGCAACTTGTTCACCATCCAAAAACCACCATTGTTTACCACTGCCTCCTTGCGTTGTTATTCGTAAATCCAAATCCTTTTGACCCGGAATGCGTTTCAGTACATCTCCTTCACGCACCCCGATAATCAACAATGGCGATTCATCCACTTTCATGGGCGGGCATTGGTGATTAATGGGAGGAAGACGATTTGCCCGCTGCTCTTTAACAGGTAACCATGCTTCCAGTGTAATTGGCCATAAGACAACTGTCTCTGGCTTGGCATCAGGACAATCAGGGGCAACACGCCAGCCATTTTTATCCAGCCATATTCGTTCGTTGATCCCTGAAAGACCTTCTTGCCCAACAGCAGGCAATGTTGGGGGAATGGTATTATCCAAAATCCAGCTCAGGCGGCGCTGGCGACAATTACCGTCTTCCCGAAAAACACTTTCTTGAGAAAAAGCCATGCCACTTGGCCAACAAATAGTCGTCTGACTGACACTGGCTGGTCGCGGATCAACAGGAGTACGCATTGAGCTATAACGTAGATTTTCCATTAACAATCCGTTGATTTGATTCATGACAGGGATCGCAGTGGCATAACCAAATTGACCAACAACAGGAGTTCCATCCGGCCTGCCAACCCAAACCCCTATGGTATAGCGGGCATTCAGACCAATTGCCCAAGCATCACGATAACCGTAGCTTGTACCTGTTTTCCATGCCAGTGGCACTTCAGCCGGTAAAACATTATCAGGTTGAGGACGTCCCTCTCCTGCCATAATCCTTCTGACTATCCAAGCCGCCCCGGCAGAAAACAGTTGCCTATCCCGTATTTCCTGCTGTGGTGTAAAACGCACTGGAGATGCTTTTCCCTGACGGGCAAAAGCACTGTAGGCCGCAACCAACTCATCCATACGAACGGAAGTTCCTCCCAGAATAAGGGCTAAGTTCGGTTCACTGCCCAATGGGAAACGCAGACTCATCCCCACGTTACGTAAATGAGCGGTGAATCGCTTGGCACCATAAGCTTCAAGAAGCTGCACCGCAGGCAAATTCAGCGATCTTACCAACGCTTCGCTGGCACTCACTGGCCCATTAAAACCACTGTCAAAATTACCCGGGCGATAATCATTAAAACGGCGAGGAACATCCTGCAATAAAGATTCACCATGAATCAGCCCATCATCCAACGTCATAGCATACAAGAAGGGCTTGAGTGTGGAACCCGGTGAACGCCATGAACTTATCATATCCACATGCCCAAAACGGCTGTTATCCTGAAAATCGACAGAGCCAATGTAAGCTTTGACAGACATGTCGGTGTGATCAACAACCAAAACACCCATTGATGTTTTTGCTGCCAGTTGATATTTCCAGTGAAGTACCATATCTTCCAGTTGGCGTTGTAAACTGGTGTCAATCGTTGTTTGAATGACTTCCTGCTGGTTTTCATTAATCATTCGTCTTGCCAGTAATGGCGCAAGTTGAGGAACCTGACGCGGGGCCAGCCAGACATTTTCTTCCTTAATATCAGCCACTTTTTTCGCTGACCAAACGTTATATTGCGCCAGTCGCTGTAATACTTTATCACGAGCGGCTTGTGCCCGTTCCGGATAGCGATCTGGCCGTAATCGGCTGGGAGCTTGTGGCAATACAGCCAATAATGCCGCTTCGCCGGATGAAAGCTCTGACGGCGATTTCCCCAAATAAGCCCAGCTTGCCGCCCCAACGCCCTGCAATGTGCCACCAAATGGCGCACGGTTCAGATACATCTCCAAAATTTCATCTTTTGAATAATGCCACTCCAGTTGTAGTGTGCGCCAAATTTGCCTGAATTTTCCGGCAAAGGTACGAGGATGGGGATCAACCAGTCGGGCAACTTGCATCGAAATGGTACTTCCTCCCGACACAATTTTTCCTGCACGAATATCCTGCCATGCCGCTCTTAATAAAGAGACAGGATTGATACCCGGGTGTTTGTAAAACCAACGATCTTCATAGGTCAACAATGCCTGAAGATATTCAGGAGAAACTTGATCTAACGTGACGGGATAACGCCAAATTCCTTCATTGTCAGCAAAGCGCCACAATGGTGAGCCATCAGATCCTACCACTACTCGCGCCATTTTGACGTTATGTATTGGCAACGGCCAGATTTTATCTGCTAACCACATTGCGGCAAAAAGTAGCAACAAGATAGCCAGAATACTTGCCAAAATAGGCAGATAAATGCGGGAAAACAATCTTCTCATTAAAACTGTATCCGAAAAACTGCATCCGAAAGAAAAGAGCCCCTATCTTCAATAATAGGGGCTGATGATAATTAGCGGACAACTTCCAGTTTTGCGTTGGTTGTACCCACTGCACGCCAATTAGGAACATACATGGATTCAACCTGCGGAGCAGGCACCTGATAAACTCCCGGTGCGACCGCGCGAGCCAGATACAGTAATGTCACTGAGTTATAGGATGGCACAGCAACAGCGGCAACAAAGCGATCATCACGGTATTCGATATGACGCACATCAGCTTTTTGCATTTCCTCAACAAGCGCTTGCAAACCTGCCGCACTTTCACTCAAACTGGCACTGCTGGTTGCCAGATTTTGGTTTTCAATTTCCAATCCTGCTGGCAGTAAATCAACCACCAATGCATCTGGCACTGATTGGTTCGCACTCACTTCCAGCTTCACAATGACCATCTCTCCACTTTTCATGCGTTCGATGTAAGCGGGGTTTCCTTCCAAATCAAGGTAAGTACGCTTAATTTTCAGAACGTTTGAATAAGGGCTCGGAGTATTCAGTGGATAGCCCACTACATTCAGGCGTGAATACAACGTGTTATCACCACGATTACTGATATCTATGCCTTTCGAGATCTGCTCCGCAGTTAACAACTCAGTCAATGCACTGGCACTGTTAAGTGGTGGCATTTGCTGGTTAATCGCTGCTTTCCATGGTTGTTCAGTAACGCCGATAAGGTAACGCCCTGCCAGATAAAGAGAATTACTTTCCTGTGTTGAGAAGTAGTGACGGGTTGCCAGTTCATTGGATAAATTGAGCAATTTATTATCCCGCTCTTTCTGCAACATGTTGTGCTCTGTCAGCAGGGCAACAATCAGTGCGTTATCACGGATGGTGCTGCCGTAATCACCCAATCCATAGCCAGGTTCACGTGATTTATCAACCCCTGACTGAACAGCTTCATTGCCACGAGTATTATCCCCCATCATTTTCAGTGCAATACCTAGCTGAACGAGAGACAAGCCACTTCCGGCCTGTTCCCGACGTTCATAAAGTTGTCTCAATCCACTCAGCGGTGCTTTTTGCTGGTTTGCCAAGACTAACCCGGCATAAGCTTGTACAGAAAATTGTGTCGCAGATCGTGACCTACTGTAACGATCACTAATGATGGCTTTATCCTGTAGGTAGCGCAGTAAACGGTTATTAGCCGCTTTCAAGGCATCAACCGACACGCTGTAACCTTGCTGACTTGCACGGAACAGGAAATCTGTCGCATAAGCAGTCAGCCAGAACTCTTCATCGCCATTACGGTTCCACAATGAAAAGCCGCCATCATGGCGCTGCATACTCAGCAAATGTGTAATTCCTGCCTCAATTGCTGCCCGACGTTTTTCATCGCTCTGTGTCTTGATACCCAGTTTTTTCAATTCGGATTCATTGGAATAGAGTGATGGATAAAGCCCACTCACTGTTTGTTCCAGACAGCCATAAGGGTAAGCATACAATTCACGAATATAGCGTGCGATTTGCAATGGCGGTCTGCTGGTCAGCAATAGCTGCCCTTCCAATGTATTGGGTTCCAAACCAGCAATAGCCGTCAGTGGTAACTGCCAATTCTGCCCTTGCTGGATCACATCAGCAAATTGGATAGTTTTAGCTGGATATGCAGGGCGAACGCCAATTTTCCAGCTATTTTTATACTGTTTCAGATTTTCGTCAGGTAAGTTCAGGCCATTCACCGTCAGGAACACTTCACCTTGCCCAAAACCATAATCTGCTTTGACAGGAATTTGAATTGTTGTCCGCTTTCCTTTTTCCAGTATAAGTTTTTTGCTTGTCACATCTTGTAATTTAATCAGCCCCTCAGCAGCAAAGTTCAGCGTCAATGCTTGTGGCTGTTCAGTCAAATTGGTGAGATCCAGTGACAGTTGGGATTGATCGCCTCCCGCCATAAAACGAGGCAATGACATCTGAGTAATGACTGGCGCGGCAACAACGATTTTACGTTCACTGTGACCAAATTCATCGCCACTCCATGCCTGCGCCATCAGCCTTAGCTCCCCATTGAAATCAGGGATCGGCAGGGTAATTTCCCCCTCTCCATTAGCATTTAATGTAATTGGTTTGGCTTGTTCTGCGATGATTTTAACTTCTGTCAGTGGTTTTTTACCGCCCCGATCAAGTGAACTATCGCTACCATCTCCCCCAAAGCGCAGGTTGGCCTGACGCCCTTCTGCCTCAATCAAATGACCATAAACATCATATTGGTCAACACTGTAGCGCTTACGACCGAAGAAAGCGTCATAAGGATCAGGGGTTTTAAAATCGGTAATGCTCAACACTCCTGTATCCACTGCTGAAAGTAAAACATAGACTTGTTTAGGAAGTTCTTGTCCCTGTTGAGGTGCGGCTTTGATTCTGACAGTAAGATCCTGATTTGGGCGCATCTTATCAGGTGCGTTTAAGGTCAAATTTAACTTACGCCCCTCGTCCATCAGTGGCAGATGTAATACGCCAATCGCTCGCTTAGGCGTTGCCTGACGAGATTTATCTCCCGGACGTACAATAACGGCTGTGATATATAAATCATGACGGGCCCACGCTTGATTAATTGGGACATCAATATCTAAACCTTTTTCCGGTACGTCTACTTCCTGCCACCACAATGGGCCATCACTGGACTCTACCAACAAATAACCTTTACCTTCCTGCGGTGCAATCATATGCAGCTTCACTTTCTCACCCGGCTTATAAGCGGGTTTATCCAGTGACAATTTGACCTGATCCGGGCGAACTGCGCCTGTACCTCCGGTATTATCCTGCCATGAATAACCGGCCCAGAAATTCAGGCTAGTGACAAGCTGATTCTGAGGGTTCACTACCTCAATGCGATAAGATCCCCAATCAACAGGAAAACTGACTTTAGCTACACCATTTTTCGCAATCTGAACAGGCTCATCAGCCATCACCAAATCTTTCTGGTCATAACCCGAATCCCAACCGTTATTGTCTGACCAACGCCAGTAATAATCACGCCGTTCATATATCAAACGTGCCCTTAATTCTGATATAGCATGCTTTTTGCCGTTCGCATCCGCATAAACTATTTCAAATTCTGCCAGTGAATTTTCATCCACGTTATAGCGGTTTTCATCACGACCAGTGCGATAATTATAAATGGACTTCTTATTAAATAGTGGACGCACACCAACTAGCTGTTCGGCCGGCCAAATAGCCTGCTCTGCGCGGCGTGTCACCGGGCGCCCGCCTGATTCCAGCAAACTGGCCTGTACTATGACTTTTACGGGAGATGCAACGGATTTCCAGTTATTATCACTGACAGAGAGATTTGCTTTCCCTTCACTATCTAAAGTGAAATCAAACTCATCCAGCGTCCGTATCAAATCAGTTTCTTGTACAGAACCGAATTCATACCCTGATAATTTCGCCACTGCATTACGGGCAGGACGCAAGAACAATTGCCCTTGCAAACGATTATCAGCAGCAGGCGCGCCATACAGGTAACGGCCCGTTATAGCGAACTCAATATTTTGATCTTTCAATATCGGTTGATGATTAACGTTTCCTTTAATTTCCAACGCCATACGTTCAGGCATGAAATCTTCAACATTAAATTTGTAATAACGTGGGATGTTATCACCTACATCAAATCGCAATGACCACATTCCTGTTTCAGCTTCACGAGGTATCAGATAACGATATTGGTACAACCCGTTTTCAGCTTGCCAAACAAAACTGCGAACAACCTGATTATCCGCTTTCAATACATCTACTTTAACTGGCTGTGATTTAAGTGGACGACCATCACCGTCACGCAGTAAACCGTTAACGATCAGCGTTTCTCCCGGCCGATAAAGATCTCGTGGGCCAAAGACGAAAAACTGTTTGCTGTATCCCTGAGGGCCTCCGATATCAAATTCAGAAAGATCCAAAGCCGGAGAATTCAAGTCAATAATGCTGGTGTGCCCATCCTGAGTGGCCAGCAGTAATTTTGCTTTATCCGTTTTTTCGAGCGAGGCATGACCATCACCGTCCGTTGTTGCTTTTGACAAAAGCTGCCCTTTTACATCCAAAAGGCGAATTTCAACGCCTTTCAGACCAGATCCTTGTTCCAGTGACTGGGTAAATACATCGATCCTGTTCAGGTAGTTGTGCATTGAGACGCCAATGTCACTCAATGTAAACAGAGTAATTGGATGGCTATAAGTGTATTTTCCCGCTTGTTGCATTACGGCCAGATAGACGCCATCTCTTTGTAATTCTTTGATGTTATTAATTGGCAGCAATAATTTTTCACGGGTATTGGCAGTAGGATTGAGGTCAAAACGACCAGTGTAGACTAATTCCGTTTCTTGCAGTAATTCCTTGGATTCCCAGTAATTCATATTACTGCTGTATTGCCAGTTGGCAATGAATGAGGGCAATGCCGCATCTTTGATTCTGAAAAAATTGACATCTACGCTATCAACATTGAGCGCTAAAACAGGTAATCCTTCCGCTGCTTTACTGGGTAGCAACACTCCTTTGCTGGCAAAACCTACCGATGGCGTAATAGGTTTGGTATTAAATTTTTTTTCATAGGCAGTTGCCAATCGACGCTCATTTATACCTTGGACACCTTCATCAACAGTCAATTGTAACTCACGTGCCGGCGGTAAATGACGCAACCTAAGCTCCATCTGGTTATCGGAAAGCTCCCATGCCCCATCCAATTTCCCCGATTTAATATCAACAAGATGCAATTTTTGTGAGAAATTTTGATTCGGATCTAAAGGAACGGAGAATGTCACTATCATCGCACTCGCACCATCCAATTGCAGCTCAGAGGCATCTAAGATGGTGACATCTTTACCCGCATAACGTTGTTCTTTTTTAGTCGCCTGTTTTTCAGGGCTTTCTTTTTCAGTAACTGTTTTTTCTGTGGCTGATACTGTTAATTGAGGAGTCGAAGTTTCCGATTTCTCATTATCGGCCACCTGCTTATTCTGAGGTAATGAAATGTTCTGTTTTTCGATGTTTTCTGTTTTAGTTTTATCTGTATTATCAGATTGATCGCATCCTGACAGTACAAATAGTGCAAATAACGAAGCAATCATCACCACAAGGTATCGCTTTCTCCTTGCAGCCTTTTGCCAAAATTGACATTGATACATAACCATAACCCTTATTGATTACCGGATAGTCCGGAATATTATTTTTTTGGATATTCATTATGGTACTTCCTATTTCACATAACTAAAGCGCAGAAAAAATAGCGAATTCTCTAGCTGGAATAAAATTCTCCCTGCACTTTTACCCTATGTTTTTTCAAATTTTCGATATCTCTCGTAATATTGGTTGAATAATTACAACCAAATTACACTCGGTCATTATTGATTGATAACAGGGATAGTATCCCTCAACCAACTACCTAATTTTCGCTGATAGAAAGGTTGAGTATGCTGAATCAGATAATGACTAATGCCCCTTTCTTTTTCATCAAGCAAGCAAAAATCGACCGATTCATCTTCATCAAGATATTCGCAAGCCAGTTCACCCGCTTCTTGAATCAACAAATTTATTTCATCGTCTGATAGTGTCACACTAAACTCTAAGCCAATTAATAGATTGGGTTTTTCATCTACATTTTTATCATGGGCCATAACCAGAAAAGCACGCCGAATGGGTTTATGTTGTTTGAATAAATTAATTAAAGCCTCAATAAGCTGAACCGGTTGTTCTTCTGGCTGACTAAGGGTGATACTGCTTCCGCTAGGGACTTTTATTTCGGTAACGACAGGCCCATTTGATAAGCTCATGAAAATCTCCGAACAATGATGTTTGAACTACAGTTAAGACTATTGAAAAGTTCAATCATATAGCCCCCCATTAAGAGAGGCTATCAAGAAAGGCAATTTGAAAATGTGATTTTTTACTTCTTCGCTTTTATTTTGCTTTCGCTAACAATAAATTGGCAATAGTACGCACACCATATCCCGTTGCACCCGCTGCCCACTGTTCAACAGATGATTTACGGTAAGTTGCAGAGCAGTCGATATGCACCCAGCCTTTTTTGTAATTTTCGACAAAGTGAGACAAGAACGCTGCTGCGGTACTTGCTCCCGCTGAATGTGCAGGTGAGGCAATGTTGTTCAGATCTGCAAAATTGGATGGCAATTGGCTACGATGGAATTCAGCCAGCGGTAAACGCCAGAACAATTCATTTTCAGTATCAGCCGCTGATAACAAATCAGATGCCAATTGATCATCAAAGCTGAATACAGAGTGATAATCGTTCCCTACTGCCATTTTTGCTGCACCAGTTAAAGTTGCAGCATCAATAATCAGTGGGGCTTTTTCTGCACTGGCATCAATCAAACCATCAGCCAGAACCAGACGCCCTTCCGCATCCGTGTTCATCACTTCAACCGTTTTGCCATTGCGATAACGGATAATGTCGCCCAATTTGAAAGCATTGCTGCTCACCATATTGTCTGCAATGCACAGGAACAGTTTTACGCGATGCTTCAAACCGCGACTGATGGCAAGAGCCAATGCTCCCGTTACTGTTGCCGAACCGCCCATATCCGATTTCATGGAATCCATGGAACTGGAAGGTTTAATGCTATACCCGCCAGAGTCAAAGGTAATACCTTTACCGACCAGACAGGCAAAGACAGGGGTTTTTGCCTCTTTTGTCGGGTTGAAATCCAATGCCAGAAAAACAGGCTCACGCGAAGAGCCACGTCCGACAGTATGGACTCCCATGTAACCCTGCTCACGCAGGTCATTCCCTTTGATGATTCGATAACTAACGGCATCACCTGCTACGCCAGTCAGCAAATCAATGGCCCGTTGAGCAAGCTGTTCTGGCCCTAATTCTTCTGCTGGAAGATTGATGGTATCGCGTACCCAATCAATGAATTTAATCCTTCTTTCCAGTTCTTGTTTTTCCGCCACAGATAACTGCGGCCATTCAATCGTGCGCAGGCCCTTAGGTGAACGAAAGCCCAGCCAGAATGCCCAACTTCTTTCCAGATCCCAACCATCACCCACTAGAGCAATGTTGCGAATGCCTTGTCCGTCAACTTTACGCCCTGCGCGTTGAATTGCGCCTAATTTTCCATTACCTTCCAAGTGGATGGTGATCCCTTGCTCACTCGAACTAATTAGTGCTTTTTCACCCCAACAAGCATTAGCTGGCTCATAAGACAGTGTTATGGGCATGATTTGTTTTGTCATTTTCTCTCACTTCTTATCTTATTATTCACTGTTTCACAGTAAGGGTTTACTAATGTAAAAAAACTGGCAATTGCCAGTTTTCCATTAAATGCAGACTATGCCAAGCTATTGAGCAAGAATCAGTGAGTTTGCGCTATTTTTGTCTTGAACAAATATCGCGTTACTCATATTCATCCAGCCACACTAACAAGATAGCTTCCAATATTTTTTCATTGGATTTCTGTGGGTCATCATCAAAACCATCCAGTTCACAAATCCATTCATGCATATCGGTGAAACGTACTGTTTTGGGATCTAGATCCGGAAATTTATCATACAGCGCTTCGCCAATATCACGACTGTCAGACCATTTCATTTTCCGTCCTCCTGTCAGTGTTCACGGGCATGGTTGATGGTGTATTTAGGGATTTCTACGACCAAATCCTCATCAGTGACTTTGGTTTGACAGCTCAACCGACTTTCCGGCTCCAGCCCCCATGCTTTGTCCAACATGTCATCTTCCAGTTCAGTGCTTTCCTCCAGTGAGTCAAAACCTTCTCTGACGATGCAATGACAGGTGGTACATGCACAAGATTTTTCACAAGCATGTTCAATTTCAATGCCATTACGCAGTGCAACATCCAGAATTGATTCGCCTTCCTTAGCGTCCAATACTGCACCTTCAGGGCAAAGTTCGTTATGAGGTAAAAATACAATTTTAGGCATAATTAAATCTCATCCACAGAATGACCCGCCAAAGCCCGGCGGATTGATGTGTCCATACGGCGCGCGGCAAATTCCTGCGTTTGTTTGTCCAATTCTTTAATTGCACTTTCAATCGCATCAGGGGAAGCACCCTGAACGCTTTCAATTAATACTTGTGCAGCAGCGTCAATGGCAGCATGTTCTTCCTGACTCAGTAAGTCAGCATCTTTTTCCAGTGCGCTGGTTAAACTTTCCAGAACCCGAGCGGCTTCCACTTTTTGTTCAGCCAATTTACGGGCTTGAATATCTTCCTGTGCATTCGTCATGGAGTCTTTGAGCATGCGTGCGATTTCTTCATCTGATAAACCATAAGAAGGTTTCACCTGAATGGAAGCTTCAACACCCGTAGATTTCTCCAATGCACTGACGCTCAATAGACCATCAGCATCGACCTGAAAAGTCACGCGAATATGTGCACCACCGGCCGGCAATGGCGGAATGCCACGCAATGTGAACCGTGCCAGTGAACGACAATCGTTGACCAATTCCCTTTCGCCTTGCACCACATGGATGCTCATCGCAGTTTGGCCGTCTTTGAAAGTGGTAAACTCTTGCGCTCTTGCAACAGGAATAGTGGTATTACGTGGAATGACTTTTTCAATTAGCCCTCCCATCGTTTCTAAACCAAGTGACAGGGGGATGACATCCAGCAATAGCATTTCGCTGTCAGGCTTGTTACCCACCAAAATATCAGCCTGAATTGAAGCGCCGACAGCCACGACTTTATCTGGATCAATAGAGGTCAATGGCTCACGGTCAAAGAATTGCCCTACCATACTGCGCACTAATGGCACTCGTGTTGAACCGCCAACCATGACTACCTGCAATACTTCATCAGCGGTAACACCCGCATCTTTCAGTGCCCTTCGGCAGGAAAATAATGTGCGTTTAACCAGAGAGGTAATTAATTCGTTGAATTCTGTGCGGCTGATTCTACCTTCCCAGCCAGCAATCCGGATTTCCGCACTCTCCGCTTCACTCAAGGCAATCTTGGTTTGAGTAGCAATATCCAACAATTGACGCTGTAACCCATGATCGTCATTGCTAATTCCGGCCTGTTCACGGATCCAATTCGCCAATAATGCGTCAAAATCATCACCACCCAGTGCGGTATCGCCTCCCGTTGCCAAAACTTCAAATACGCCACGGCTAAGGCGGAGAATAGAAACATCGAATGTTCCGCCACCAAGATCGTAAATAGCGATTACACCTTCTTGACCTGAGTCAAGGCCATAAGCAATAGCCGCGGCTGTAGGCTCATTCAAAAGACGGAGAACATGCAAACCGGCTAATCGCGCAGCATCTTTGGTGCCTTGACGTTGTGCATCATCAAAGTAAGCAGGAACCGTGATCACAACACCATCGAGTTTGCCATCCAAGGTTTCTTCTGCCCGTTGTGCCAACGATTTCAATATTTCAGAAGAAACCTGAATAGGATCTACCAAGCCCGCCACAGTGTTGATCAATGGCAGACCGTTTTCACTCGCCTGAAGTTGATATGGCAGGTTGGGATAACGTTGCTGAATGTCAGCCAAAGAGCGTCCCATCATACGCTTGACGGAACTCACGGTATTAGTGGGGTCGGATGCTGCTTGCTGACGAGCCTGCCAACCAATTTGAATATCTTCTTTGCGATATTGTACAACGGAAGGAAGTAAGTGACGGTTTTCACTGTCTGCCAACGTTTCCGCCTGACCACTGCGGACAGTCGCAACCAGTGAGTGAGTCGTACCAAGATCAATCCCCACAGCCAGACGACGCTGGTGAGGTGCGGCAGATAGACCAGGTTCGCTGATTTGTAATAAAGCCATGTGTGCCCCTATAAATCTATTCAGCTAACTATTCAGCTAACTACTATGCAGCTAAAAATCTCAGCTAAAAATCATCCAGCAACCGCTCTTCCAGTTGTTCAACCTGCTGTTGCAATTTATCCAAAAAGCGTAATTTACGAACTGTATCGGCTGCCGTTGACCATTCGCCAGCATCTAACTGATGCTCCATCTGCTCACTACGAGTTTTAATCATTTTATTGAGGCGAGATGAAAAATGGGTCAGTGCTGTTTCTGGGTCCGTGCTACGTCCGATGACATCAAGCTCTTCGCGTAACTCCAGCTGCTGCATCAGGAAAGCCGTATCCTGCATTGTGTGCTGTTCGTTGGATAGATCAAACCCTTGCTGAGAAAGCATATATTCTGCGCGTTTCAGGGGATGTTTTAGCGTCTGGTAACCTGCATTGATGGTAGCAGCTTGTTGGAGTGCCAGCGTTTTTTCACGTTCAGGTTGGTTGGCAAAACGATCTGGGTGAAACTGACGCTGTAATTCCTGATAACGGGTCGCCAACAACTCACGGTCAATCGCATAACGCGAAGGCAGCCCGAATAAAGTAAAGTAGTCCATAAGTTACTCTTAGTTTCGCAAAGTGCGGAGTCAAACAATGGGGTTAAACGTGGAAGCTTTCCCCACAACCGCATTCGCTGGAAACATTGGGGTTGTTGAATTTAAAGCCTTCATTCAGACCTTCTTTGACAAAATCCAACTCAGTGCCATCAAGGTAAAGAATGCTTTTACCGTCAATGATGACTTTCACGCCCTTATCTTCAAAAATTTGATCTTCTTCATTAACTGTATCAGCAAATTCAAGTACATATGCCATACCAGAGCAGCCGGAAGTTCTCACTCCCAAACGCAACCCGACACCTTTTCCTCGATTGTCAAGAAAGTCCAAAATACGCTGGGCTGCACTTTCTGTCAGGGAAATTGACATACAACACCTCACTTTTAAAACCAGTAAAGGTGGATATTGAACCAATATCCACCAGAATTATTTTCTATAATAGTTATTTTGCTTGGCGCTTATTCTTGTAATCAGCAATAGCAGCTTTGATTGCATCTTCTGCCAAAATAGAGCAGTGGATTTTCACTGGCGGTAGTTCCAGTTCGTCAGCAATCTGAGTATTTTTGATAGACTCAGCCTGCTCCAGCGATTTTCCTTTCATCCATTCTGTTACCAGAGAGCTGGATGCAATCGCAGAGCCGCAGCCATAAGTTTTGAAGCGTGCATCTTCGATGATGCCTTCATCGTTGACTTTAATTTGCAGCCGCATGACGTCACCACAAGCGGGTGCCCCTACCATACCACTACCCACTGAAGGATCTTCACTGTCGAATGAACCAACATTACGTGGGTTTTCATAGTGATCAATTACTTTGTCGCTGTAAGCCATGTCGTTACTCCTGAAACCGTCTGATTAATGATGAGACCATTCGATGGTGCTGAGATCCACACCCTGTTTGAACATTTCCCACAATGGAGAAAGATCACGCAGGTGACCAATCGCGTTGAGAATCAACTTGATTGCATAGTCTATTTCTTCTTCTGTGGTAAAACGCCCCAAAGAGAAACGAATAGAACTGTGTGCCAGTTCATCATTCATGCCTAGTGCCCGCAGGACATAGGAAGGTTCCAAACTCGCGGAAGTACATGCCGAGCCAGAAGAAACCGCCAGATCTTTCAATGACATCATCAATGACTCACCTTCAACATAGTTGAAGCTGACATTCAGAATGTGCGGCGCACCCAGTTCCAAATCACCGTTCAGGTAAACTTCTTCAATATCTTTAATACCGTTCCACAAACGCAGACGCAATCCACGCAGGCGTTCTGCTTCTGATTCCAGCTCTTCTTTTGCGATACGATAAGCTTCACCCATACCTACAATCTGATGAACAGGTAATGTACCTGAACGCATACCACGCTCATGACCACCACCGTGCTGCTGTGCCTCAATACGCACGCGAGGTTTACGGCGAACATACAGTGCACCGATACCCATAGGGCCATAAAGTTTATGAGCAGAGAAAGACATCAGATCAACTTTCAGTTTGCTGAGGTCGATCGGCAATTTACCAACACTTTGGGTTGCATCAACATGGAAAATGATACCACGGCTACGGCACATTTCACCGATGGTCATAATGTCTTGGACAATACCAATTTCGTTATTGACGTGCATGATGGAAACCAGAATCGTATCTTCACGCATGGTGGCTTCCAGCTCTTTCAGATCAAGCATGCCATTGCTCATTGGTGCAAGGTAAGTGATCTCAAAACCTTCGCGCTCCAGCTGACGGCAAGTATCTAAAACCGCTTTGTGTTCAGTTTTGCTGGTAATAATGTGCTTGCCTTTTTTCTGATAAAATTTTGCAGCACCTTTAATCGCAAGGTTATCTGACTCTGTAGCGCCTGAAGTGAACACGATTTCACGCGGATCTGCGCCAACCAAATCAGCAATTTGATTACGCGCGATATCAACCGCTTCTTCAGCCTGCCAACCAAATCGGTGTGAACGGGAAGCCGGGTTACCAAAAATCCCGTCCATAGTTAGATAGTTCATCATCTTTTCAGCAACACGTGTATCGACTGGTGTTGTTGCTGAATAGTCCAAATAAATGGGTAATTTCATTGCTCACATGCTCCGTAAGACACTTTTAATACTTTTGTTTGCCGCTTTGCCGCAAGGTTATGCGCGCAGGTTAACGTTAATCGTCTCTTGAGGCCTGCCGTTCGGTGTACGGCGCTTATCACCGTCTTGACGATCAGCAACGTCTAATACTTCTTGGTTATTCACTAATTCTTCTAAACTGATGCTGCTCAGGAAACCTGTGATGCGATCACTGAGGTCACGCCACAATGCGTGCGTCAAACAACGATCACCGCCTTGACAGCCTTCTCTGCCCTGACAACGAGTTGCATCAACGGATTCATCAACAGCTGAAATCACTTCGGCAACGAAAATCTTACCGGCATTTCTGCCCAGTAAATAACCGCCACCTGGACCACGGACGCTAGAAACCAGACCATTTTTACGCAGGCGGGAGAACAACTGCTCAAGATAGGAAAGGGAAATTCCCTGACGTTCAGAAATGTCGGCTAATGGCACCGGCCCTTCTTGTGAATGCAACGCCACATCTAGCATGGCAGTTACCGCATAACGTCCTTTTGATGTCAGTCTCATAACAAAAACTCCATGGTGAAATATAGATGAAATTGTGACATTCCTGAGTGTTTTAGTCAACTATTTAACCTAGTAATTCACTCAACTATTATTTGAACGCTTTTTCACCTGTTTACCTTGGGTTTTTTGGTTGTTCCTGCTAGCTCTTTCCGCTGGATCTCAGTTATTTCCTAGCCCATTTTTCCATAGAAGTTAGTATACCTCGCAGAATATTCAGCTCCTGCGTTTCAGGCCGTGCACGAGTATAAAGACGTCTTAACCTGTTCATTATTTGACCCGGATGCGCTTTGCGGATGAAGCCTGATTCGTTCAATATCTGTTCAAGATGTTGATAAAAACGCTCCATATCCTCAACAGCCGGATATTCTACCTCATGATCTGACGAAAGGGTTTCTGGTTGTTCCTGAGCTGAAAGATGCGCCATGCGAATTTCATAGCTAACCAGTTGAACAGCCATCGCCAAATTCAACGAACCGTACTCCGGATTTGTCGGAAAATAAAGATGGTAATTACATTTTTGCAGCTCTTCGTTAGTCAACCCAACACGTTCACGACCAAATACAATCGCAACCGGAGAGTGGTTGGCAGTTTTGACACAACGTTCACCACATTCACGAGGTTCCACCATTGGCCAGGAAAGGGTACGGGAACGGGCACTGGTTCCGATGACCAATTCACACCCAGCTAATGCCTCATCCAACGTACTCACAATCGTCGCATTGCCAATAACATCACTTGCACCGGCTGAAAGTGCGATAGCGTGAGAGTCAGGTTGAACTAACGGATTCACCAGATACAAATTGGACAATCCCATTGTTTTCATGGCCCGAGCGGTTGATCCCATAT
This sequence comes from Xenorhabdus khoisanae, assembly GCF_001037465.1. GTDB lineage: Bacteria > Pseudomonadota > Gammaproteobacteria > Enterobacterales > Enterobacteriaceae > Xenorhabdus > Xenorhabdus khoisanae. The sequence goes on along the minus strand of NZ_LFCV01000050.1, from coordinate 36,699 downwards.
TGCCCGTGTGGGAGGTTTCAACCAGAATAATGCGGATATTCTCTAACATGATGGCTTTTAAATTCAGTATAAGAGCCGAATATCTTAACACAGCATTAGTCATTTTGACGAACTACTGCTATACTGCGCGCCGATTTGTTTCCCGTTCTTTAAAATTCTGGTGGAAGATACCCCATGCATCCGATGCTAAACATCGCTATACGCGCTGCACGTAAGGCCGGCAACTACATTGCCAAAAGCTACGAAACCCCTGATGCCATTGAAGCAAGCCAAAAAGGCAATAATGATTTCGTCACCAATGTTGATCGTGACGCAGAAAAGCTGATTATCGAAGTTATTCGTAAATCTTATCCTAAGCATACAATTATTACCGAAGAAAGCGGTGAGCACTTAGGCGAAGAAAACGATTTCCAATGGGTTATCGATCCACTGGATGGCACCACCAACTTTATTAAACGTCTCCCTCATTTTGCTGTTTCCATTGCTGTGCGTATTAAAGGCCGCACTGAAGTGTCCGTGGTTTACGATCCAATGCGCAATGAGCTGTTCAGCGCGACTCGTGGTCAAGGCGCGCAATTAAACGGCTATCGTCTGCGTGGTACCAATGCTCGTGATCTGGATGGTACTATCCTTGCGACTGGTTTCCCGTTCAAAGCCAAACAGCACTCTATCCCTTACATAAATGTACTGGGTAAATTATTTGATCGTTGCGCGGATTTCCGTCGCACGGGTTCCGCCGCACTGGATATGGCTTATGTTGCTGCCGGGCGTGTAGATGGTTTCTTCGAAATTGGCCTGAAACCATGGGATTTCATGGGCGGTGAATTGCTGGTACGTGAATCCGGCTGCATCGTTACCGATTTCGTCGGTGGTCATAACTATGTTAACTCCGGCAACATCGTTGCAGGTAGCCCACGTATCGTTAAAGACATTTTGTCTGAAATGCGTGAAGAATTAACGGAAGCACTGAAACGTTAATTCGTTAATAATTATATAAATATAATTTGAGCAATGTTATTTTCAGGGCACTTAATTGGTGCCCTTTTTATCGCCAAATATTTTAATTAATGTGTATGAGCTTCAACTTTTGGCCGCAGAAACAGAGCAGGTAATGCAACCAATGCCATCACCCAAAATATGCCATTACTGATATGTTCATACATAAAACCAGCAATCACACTCATAACAGCAATCCCTCCTCCCATTGCCAAAGCGGAGTAAGTCGCCTGCAATCGGATGATTTCATTTTCTTTTCTGGCTCCGATAAAACGCATTGCTGCTAAATGGCAAACGGTAAAAGTACCACAATGCAGGATCTGAATAATAATCAGCACGGGTAATTCCGTTGATATTCCCATTAATCCCCAACGAATCACACCACAGATACCGGATAGCAATAACAGATTACGTGCACTCCAACGACGGAATAACTGTTTGCTGAAAGTAAAAACGAGGACTTCTGCCATAACGCCTAACGACCAGAGATAACCAATGGTTGATGGCGAGTAACCTGCATTCTCCCAATAAATAGTGCCAAAACTATAGTAACCCGCATGCGCAGCCTGCAATAGCGTTACACAGACTAAAAATTGCCACACAGATTTTTCAGACAAAAGTTCTTTAAAAGAGACGGTATTAGTATTCGTGGTCTTCTCTTTACCAACTGGCATAACGGCGGGTTTCAGCATCATTCCCAGCAGCATAACAGTAATACTGAAAATCAGAAAAGCGAGAATAATATGGTGTGTTCCAAACACCTCTTTGCCAATCCAGCCATTCAGACTATCAAATGACATACTCCAGCCAATGTCGAGGCTACTGATTGAAAAATTTACTCCATTGGCAGACATTAATATGCCGGTCAGCGCAGAGCTGATAATAAATGCAATCGAACCCCAGACTCTTACCTTGCCGTAATCAAAAGTAAATTGTTTTTGCCATGTTCCTGCCAACGCATCCGATAAAGGCACGAGTGGCGAGAAAAATAAGTTAAAACCTACCATGACAAAGAAAAGCCATAGCCAATGGCTACCAAATACAAAACCAACAGCAAAAATCAACGCCAGCAATGAAAGGAGTCGCAACGCTTTAATTAATTTCGATGGATCTTTTACCCTAGGAGAAATAATCAGGCTACCGATAAATCGGGCAACCAGCCCAACACCCAGCAGTATTCCTATCATTGAAGGCTCAATGCCTTCACCTTTTAGCCAGGCAGCCCAAAAAGGTAGAAAGATACCGAAAGAGAAAAAATAAGTGAAATAACCTAACCCTAGCCAAAATGTTGATGGAATAACCATCCAAATACCCTCATTTCTCAAATACAAAAAAACCCGCTCAAAACTAACGTCATGAGTCGGGCTTATTACTAAACTACACTTTATTTTTAATTATGCGTAAACCGGATATTTTGCGCAGATATTCAAAACCTTCTGCTTAACGCTTTCAATGGTTGCTTCATCATTGATGTTATCCAGCACATCACACATCCAACCTGCCAGCTCACGGGTTTCTTCTTCTTTAAAGCCACGGCGAGTAATTGCAGGTGTCCCGATACGAATACCAGAAGTCACAAACGGGCTGCGCGGATCGTTAGGCACACTGTTTTTGTTAACAGTAATATTGGCACGCCCCAATGCAGCATCAGCATCTTTACCCGTAATATCTTTATCTACCAGATCCAACAGGAACAGATGGTTTTCCGTTTCACCAGAAACAACTTTATAGCCACGTTGCAGGAATACTTCGACCATGGCTCTCGCATTTTTAGCGACTTGCTGTTGATAGATCTTAAACTCAGGTTCCATTGCTTCTTTCAGTGCAACAGCTTTACCCGCGATGACGTGCATCAGTGGGCCACCCTGAGAACCCGGGAAAACAGAAGAATTCAGCTTCTTGTAAAATTCTTCATCGCCATCTTTCGCCAGAATCAGGCCACCACGCGGGCCTGCCAGAGTTTTGTGCGTTGTTGTTGTCACAACATGCGCATGAGGAACTGGGTTTGGATAAACACCAGCGGCAACCAAACCCGCTACGTGAGCCATATCAACGAACAGATAGGCACCGATTTCATCGGCAATTTCACGCATCTTCGCCCAATCAACAACACCGGAGTAAGCAGAGAAGCCACCGATGATCATTTTTGGTTGGTGTTTTTGCGCTTGGGCACGGATATCGTCGTAATCGATTTTGCCTTTTTCATCAATACCATAAGGTACGATGTTATAAAGTTTGCCGGAGAAGTTAACTGGAGAGCCATGAGTCAAATGACCGCCGTGTGCCAGATTCATCCCTAAAACCGTATCGCCGGGTTTCAGCAGTGTCATGTACACTGCGGCATTAGCCTGAGAACCTGAGTGGGGCTGGACGTTTGCATAATCTGCACCAAACAGCTCTTTTGCACGGTCAATCGCAAGTTGTTCAACCACATCAACATATTCACAGCCACCGTAATAACGTTTACCCGGATAGCCTTCCGCATACTTGTTAGTGAGCTGAGACCCCTGAGCCTGCATAACTCTTGGGCTGGTGTAGTTTTCAGAAGCAATCAATTCAATGTGTTCTTCTTGACGACAAACCTCCTGTTCCATCGCCTGCCACAGTTCGGGATCGTAATTCGCAATATTCATTTCACGCTTTAACATTTGGTTCTCCTGACTCAGCTACTTCTCTAAAAAATACCCCTGAGGGCCAGAATGCCACACAGTGTAAACTCTTTTTATCAAATGAGATAGTCTTGACAAGATAATTTACGCAAACGTTTGCATGGTGTATTAACAGCGCATTGGGAGCTAAATAACTGACTGTAAAATCAACAATTCTCAATTTATCAATGATATTTGTGATCTTAGTCAGGGTTTCTGGTAATACAAATTCTGAATTTTTGATTTAAATCAAGATGATCTTCTTTTCTCAATTAAACCTATTCCCAAACGCAATAAGTTGCATTTAAAATGCAAGTTATAGACTTCAGCATCATTTGAGAAAAATTCAGGAGATCCCATGCTAGATAGTCAGGTTATCGCAACTATAAAATCCACCATCCCATTAATCGTTTCTACGGGCCCCAAGCTGACTGCGCATTTTTATGAACGTATGTTCAAGCATCACCCTGAATTAAAAGATATTTTTAATATGAGCCATCAGCTCAACGGTGATCAGCGTGAAGCTCTTTTCAATGCCCTTTGCGCTTACGCTGCTAATATCGATAATCTGTCTGCTTTATTGCCTGCGGTAGAAAAAATCGCTCATAAGCATGCGAGCCTGAACATTAAACCCGAACATTATCAGATTGTAGGTACGCACTTACTGGCGACAATTGATGAAATGTTCCATCCTGGTGATGAAGTTCTCAGTGCCTGGGGAAAAGCCTACAATGTGCTGGCCAATGTCTTTATCAACCGAGAAGAAGAAATTTATCAAAGTGGTGAATCTCTGGAGGGCGGTTGGCGTGAATTACGTCAATTCCGTGTTAGCCGGAAACAGCCACAAAGTGAGGTTATTACCAGCTTCGAGTTTGTTCCTGTTGATGGTGAAAAGGTCATGGATTACAAACCGGGGCAATATTTAGGGATTTATATAGACGATCCTGCTTTTGAGAACCGTGAAATTCGCCAATATTCTCTGACCGCAGCACCAAACGGAAGCAATTACCAGATTGCCATTAAGCGTGAATCTCAGGGCAAGGTTTCAAACTTCATGCATGATAAAGTACAGGAAGGAGATCTCGTGATGCTGGCAGCACCACGCGGTGATTTTTTCCTCAATGTCCAGCATGATACACCCGTTACGCTGATTTCAGCGGGTGTAGGTTTAACGCCAATGATGAGTATGCTACAACATCTGCATAATCAGCATCATACAGGAACAGTGAATTGGTTCCATGCCGCAGAGCATGGCGGCTATCATGCCTTCGCAAATAAGGTAAATGAAATTTCTCAGTCCATGCCTAATTTGCATTCGCAGGTTTGGTATCGCGAACCACGAGATACAGATCAGAAAGGCATACATTATCAGCATACCGGGTTTATGGATCTTTCTCTCGTAAAAGAATTAATCGCAGTAGAAGGAATGCAATTCTATTTCTGTGGGCCAGTCGCTTTCATGCAATTCATTGCTAACCAACTTCTGGCAATGGGTGTTGATAAACAACATATCCACTATGAATGTTTTGGCCCACATAAAGTGATCTAACGCGCTAATTGCAACACATTAAGCGATAACAGTGACAAAATGGGAGAGGTTACAACCATCTCCCATTTAGATTTAAATGGCTTCTTCGTCCTGTTCACCAGTTCGAATACGTACCACACGGGCAACATCGAAAACAAAAATTTTGCCGTCACCGATTTTGCCGGTTTGTGCAATTTGCATGATTGTCTCGACACAGGTATCAACAATATCATCCGGTACGACAATTTCTATTTTGACTTTTGGCAGAAAATCCACCATATATTCTGCACCGCGATACAGTTCAGTGTGCCCTTTCTGGCGACCAAATCCTTTTACTTCTGTCACGGTCATACCAGTGATACCCACTTCAGCCAGAGCTTCACGCACATCATCCAGCTTGAAAGGTTTGATAATTGCATCAATCTTTTTCATGAAGTTTTCCTGTAATTACCAGTTCTTACGCCCGAAACCAGAAGTAATCGGGTAGCGCCGGTCTTTGCCAAAATCACGTTGTGTAATGCGTGGGCCGATAGGTGCCTGACGGCGTTTATATTCATTGATATCCACCAGCCGGATCACCTTGCGAACAATGGCTTCGTCAAAACCTTCAGCAACCAAGTCAGCCACTGATTTGTCTTTTTCGACATACCCCTCAAGGATAGCATCCAGCATGTCATATGGAGGCAAACTGTCCTGATCCAGTTGGTCCGGCGCTAATTCCGCTGAAGGTGGGCGATCAATCACACGCTGAGGAATAGCCGGAGATACTGTATTACGGTATTTGGATAATGCAAATACCATAGTTTTAGGGACATCTTTCAAAGCATTAAATCCCCCTGCCATATCGCCATACAGTGTTGAATAACCGACTGCTGATTCACTCTTGTTGCTGGTCGTCAGCACCAAGCGATGGCGTTTGTTCGATATCGCCATCAAAATAACGGCACGGCAACGGGCCTGCAAATTTTCTTCTGTCGTATCTTTTTCCGTTCCGGCGAACATAGGTTCAAGCTGTGCCATGAAAGCATCAAACATGGGTTCTATGGATGCTATGTCGAATTCAACACCCAGTAATTCCGCCTGTTCTCTGGCATCATGAATGCTCATTTCTGAGGTATAACGGAATGGCATCATGACTGCCTGCACATGCTCTTTACCCAAAGCATCCACGGCAATCGCTAAAGTCAAACCAGAATCAATCCCGCCAGATAAACCAAGCAACGCACCTTTGAAGCCATTTTTCCGCACATAATCACGCACAGAGAGAACCAGTGCCTTATAGATTTGTGCAAGTGGTGGCAATTGAGGAATAGGGTTTGCCATGAGTTCAATTTTCATGTCATTGAAACGACACTGCTCGATCTGCTCCTCAAAGGCGGCCATACGATGCGTAATTTCACCATTTGCATCAAAGACTTTAGAACAACCATCAAAGATAAGCTGATCTTGCCCACCTACCTGATTAAGATAAATGATAGGAAGTTGAATGCGCTGACAGTGGTTTCTAATTAATGTACTGCGAATATTGGGTTTTTCACGATTATAAGGAGAGGCATTAATCGACAGGATAATTTCTGCACCGGCTTGTTTCAGAGCATTAATCGGTGCATCAAACCATAAGTCTTCACAAATCAATAAGCCCAGGTTATATCCCTTGAATGGTATAACGCAGCTTTGATCACCAGCCTTGAAATAACGCTCTTCATCAAAGACACCATAATTGGGCAGTAGCTGTTTGAAGTAACGAGCAACAATTTCTCCTTTCCAAAATAAGGAAAGCGCATTGTAGAGTTTTCCGTCTTGTTGCCACGGATGCCCAACCAAAATGCCAATCTGGGAACTTGCCTCTTGTAAACGTACCAACTGCTCACGACAACGCTGGTGTAAATCGGGACGGAACAGCAAATCCTCAGGAAAATAGCCAGACAGCGCCAACTCAGAAAACATAACCAGATCAGCACCTTTTTCTTGCTGTTCTTGTACTGTCTGCAACATGCGCTCGCAGTTGCCTTCAATGTCTCCCACCAACCAGTTTAACTGGGCAAGAGCAATATTAAGAGTACGACTCATAGAATGTGGCTCTCCTAGGCCATAATTCATCTCTCTGTCTTATTCAGAATTAAAGACAGTCAATATAGATAATTTCTATTCAGTGTAAGAATTTCCGGAATAGCAGGAAAGTTATTCCTTAAAATCGTTAGCGTCCAGCTCATGACGTGCCAGCAATTTATAAAATTCAGTCCGGTTACGCCCTGCCATGCGGGCAGCATGGGTCACATTGCCTTTGGTCATTTGCAACAATTTGCGCAGATAGTTCAGTTCAAACTGCCCGCGAGCTTCCACAAATGTCGGCAGCGCCGTATTTTCTCCTTCCAATGCCTGCATAATCAAAGCATCACTAATAACCGGAGCCATCGTCAACGCCACACATTGTTCTATAACGTTAACCAATTGACGAACATTGCCCGGCCAACTTGCTGCCACCAGACATTTCATGGCATTAGTGGAAAAACTACGAACAAAGGGTTTATGGCGCTTGGCTGATTCCCGCAACAGATGATTGGCCAATAAAGGAATATCTTCCGCACGTTCATTCAATGCAGGAATTTTCAGGTTAACGACATTCAACCTGTAATAGAGATCTTCACGAAATTCATTACGCTGCATTGCTTTTGGTAAATCACGGTGGGTAGCAGAAATAATTCTGACATCAATGTCTATATCTCGGTTGCTTCCTAATGGACGAACCTTCCGCTCCTGCAAAACTCTCAATAATTTAACTTGCAGCGCCATCGGCATATCACCGATCTCATCAAGGAACAAGGTTCCGCCCTGAGCCGCTAAAAATAGCCCTTCCCGGCTACTGACAGCACCAGTAAATGCACCCTTGGCGTGACCAAATAGTTCAGACTCAAGTAGCTGCTCAGGTAAGGCCCCGCAGTTAATTGCAATAAAAGGTTTCTTCGCTCTGGGACTTGCCCGATGGATGGCTTGAGCCAATACTTCCTTACCGGTTCCGCTTTGCCCATTAATTAAAACGCTGACATCAGACAGAGCCACCATTTTTGCCTGCTCTAACAGACGCAACATCAAGGGGCTGCGCGTGACAATCTGCTCACTCCATTGCCCATCTATAGCTGGCGTTGACAACTCCAGAGCATCATCAATAGCTTTATAAAGTGCATCACGGTCAACGGGCTTGGTCAGGAAACTAAATACGCCTTGCTGGGTTGCTGCCACTGCATCAGGGATAGAACCGTGAGCGGTCAGAATAATGACAGGCATACCAGGATGCTGTTTCTGAATTTCGGCAAACAGTGCCATACCATCCATTTCATCCATTCTCAAGTCACTGATAACAAGATCTATTTTATCTTTTACCAGAATACGCAACCCTTCATGACCACTCTCTGCTGTCGTGACACGAAACCCTTCGCTAGTCAGACGCATTCCCAATAGTTTTAGCAAGCCTGGATCATCATCAACTAAAAGAAGATGGGCGGGATTGCGTACTGTCATTATTATTCGGCTCCTTTTTCTGCTGGAGGATTAGCTTCCGCTTTAGTTTCCGGGTTTTTCATTTCCTCATCCGTTGCCGATTTATCTTCCAGCTTTAATTTATTGGATGAAGTATCTGAGTCCTTCATTTGTTCTGTTCCACTTGGCGTGACAAGACTATTTTGGCCTTGTTTACGGGAGGAAAGCTGGCGTTCAATATCTGTCAGATTTTCTAGTTTGCGGGATATTGAGTGAAGTTCATATTCTAAACGTGCTCGTGCTTCTTTCAAGCGGTCAACTTTATTATCACTGTCAAACTGGAACCGCTGAAACTTAGCCCTCTCTTCAGCGAGGTTGATTTTCAGATATTGCTGTTCACGCCACAATTGGAAGAGTGTCCGCAAGGCCACGGGAAATTGCGTACTATATTGATTAAGATTTTCTACAATTTTCCGGCGTTCAACCACTGTAGAAGCCGCTCTATTCATCAAGATACTCTGTTTGAACGTTTGATGCCAATCGGTTGTATTGAAGTTGTTCGCTATTTCACGCGCTTCAACTGAGGACAGGCGATCCGCACAATCAATAACCCTCAGCCAATAAAGCCCGTTTTCCATTGCCGATGGCTTTGTTATATCCCAGATTGAATCACAATCCTTAAAACGATAATCTGTGACATGTTGCTCAGGCAGGATAGATTGTGCAATCGATGCCAAATTGTCTGCTCCGGTGGTTTTAACGCACCCGGTCAGTAAATAGGGAATAAACAATAACAACATGGCACGGAAACGTAAGGTTGAAGCGCGTGCCAGAATAGACCGCATAACAGCAGTTTTTTTCATCGGCTGAGTCACAATATCTTGCTGTCCCGTCTTCGTCATAAGGCGGTAAGTAAACCGGTTATACATATTATTTAGCCGTTCTCTGCGGTTAATGGCAGTTCAATTCGAAAACATACGTCAGCACATTCGGATTCTATCAAATGAAGCTCTCCCCCCATCTGTTTAATACAATCTTGCGCAATGCTCAAGCCAAGGCCACTTCCTTTAACAGCCCCTTTTCTTTGCAGTTTTCCTTGGTAAAAAGGCTCGAAAATCATACTTTTTTCTAATTCAGGGATAGGCGTTCCTGTGTTGGCAATGTCAATTTGAAGATTTTCTCCCGTTTGCCGACTGGAAATCCAAATGTTACCGGATTCAGCACCATAGTGCACTGCATTGGAGTAGAGATTATCAATCACCCTTCTCAATAAATTAGGTTCCGCCCAACAATACTCCATATACAATTGAATTGCTGTATTAATGTTTTTCGCACGTGCCGGCAGTTGATGTGACAACACAACACTATTCACAATCTCTTTTAAAGACACAACCTGATGCTCAGCAGGGCCATCTGCCAGTTTACGGTTATATTCGAGCAATTGCTCGATAAGCTGTTGCAAATGCCTGCTGCTGCTATCCAGAATACTGACAACTTCTCTTTGATCTGCGGTCAGCGGCCCGGCAACTTCATCTGCCAATAACTCTGTCCCTTCGCGCATACTGGCTAAAGGTGTTTTCAGTTCATGGGAAATATGACGTAAAAATTCATGGCGCTGAGATTCAAGCCAGGATAACCGCTCACTTAACCAAATAATGCGCTGTGCCAGCGATCGCAACTCCCGTGGCCCTTTAAATGATTCAATCTCATTTTCCAATGATTGTCCTTTTCCTAACCGATTAATCATCCGCTCAATGCCTTTCACCGGTCCAATGATCATACGTGTAAATAGCGCGATTAAAAACGCACTTAACAGAAATAGGATAAGGCTCTGCCAACCAAAAAGTTGCCCTTTCTCTGCAATATCTTTTTGCAATTGTTCACCACGACTGAAAATGATATTTCGGGTTTCCTGTACCAAAAGATTATTAGCAGTAGAGAATTCTTCAAGTAATTTAGATACAGCAGGCTCCGGGACACCGTTACTACAGGAAATTTTTGTCAGGCCTGATAATAGTTCATTAAACTTTTTCGTATACTCTGCATTAGCCAACATGGCTATCTGATTACCGAGCATATTGGTATATTGTCGGTATTGACGTTGATAGAGCTTTTCCAGCCGCACATCCCCCAATACGCAGTATTGACGGTAACTACGCTCCATCTCAAGGGCAGAGCCAATCATCGCTTCGCTGCGGCGCGCATCCGATAAAGTCGAACGACTAATTTCAGCGGCTTGAGTACTCAACTGGTCAAGGCTTTGGTAAGCCTGATAAGCCAGCACTAAAAGTGGTAATAACACCAGACAGAAAGCCATTACAACCAGTTGGCGCAATGAGCGTGGAAATAAACGCCATTTTTTCAAAGAAATCATCTCATAACCTGCAATTACATTGATGCTAACCGACATAAGGCGGAAGAGGAAGTCTGCCTGATGATAGATTATAAAGTTACTTTTTCTCTGCTTTTTTAATCTAGTTGAAAATAACGGGTAATTGGAAACTATGCGGATGCATACATGAACACGATGGACAGGATTCGCCTGTAATAATGACGGCGGGATAACAATTTTAATTTGCTATCCCGCCAGCGAGGAACCTTCATGCTACCTGATGAGTATGATAGGTGGTGCCTCACTCCACGTGTCGCCCTGTGTTTGATAAAGCCCGAAAGCGAGTATCATGATGTTGGACGGTAGGCACCTTACTTCGGCGTCATTCTGGGCTTATGTGGCATGTTTCCACCTATTTGCGGGCCGACATAAGAAGTTGAATGAGCAACTGCCAGTTATTATGCACATTGTGTGCCAACTTGCAAAATAATTTTTAATTAATTGATTTTATTGAAAATTTAAAATGGATAAATTCTTTGGGTTTCTTTATCAATGTCTTCTAATTCTGTTTTCTAATGCCCGGTATGTATTATTGTCGTCTATTTATGACACTTAAGCACATGTGAGTATTTTTACTTTTATATCAATAAATTAAGTGTCACCTATTTGAGACACCATCAAGGGCTATTGTCGCCATTTAGAGACGCCGCCCTTAAAACTCATTAATAACATCAAATCAGTGGCAAAATACGTTCAATTTTTCAGGATGGCTAAGCAGCTTCACATAATATTCAATATCTTTAATCCCCTTGAACTCCCGCAATTGCAGAACCATGTTGATAGTATCCAAAACCTGCGCATTCTCGGACAGCTCAGCATTTATCTTGCCTCTGTCAGCCAACCATGACGCAACCTCAGACCAACGCCATAAAGGGGAGGTTCCCTTTATTCTTTGGATTGGTGCAGGAAAATCACCGGAGCCACGTACCCCATCTTTTAACATGCTAATAGCCTGACGGGACATATCCGTCAATCTGGCGATATCACTTAACCCGACCAGTGCAGCATCAACAGCGACGACTTTTGCGTTCAACCCTGCTGATTCAATATCATTAATCGCACTCAAAATTGCCTTAGAAAACGATTCACTTTCACGATCAAATTCCAAGTAAACATATCTACCGTAAAAACAAATCAAAGCATCATCACAACCATTTTCAAATAGCTTGTCTTCCAATCCCTCTGTTTCCGCTGTCACACCAGAAAGTGTTAATGAAAAATGGTAAAATCGCACTGAGAGCTCCTCTTTAAAGGCGGATTTCTCCGCCTTAGTCATTTCTTTATTAAACATATTCATTACTGACAGGTATCTACTTTACGAATAATCTGCTTTGCATGATTCTCAGGATTTCGTGGAGTAGACCATATACTCATCATATGTTCAGGATGATTTGGTGTTCCACAATAAAGCCGACCAAAAGCATGCCCGTAGCTCGGGCGGAATTTCCATCCTTTGTATAATGCATAGTCAATTGCTGCCTGAATGAATTGGTTAGGATGCTTCTTCATCTTCCTCCCTGATATGACTAGAATAAATCCATCGTTGACAAACGTCAACACTCGATAAGGCAGTTATGTTCAAATCAGTCTATCAGATAATCATGTAATGACACTCTAAAAGCACTTTTAAAACAAATGATTAGCATCATTTTCTTTCAAGGTGTCAAATGAAAAATAAAGGCCCTGATGAATTTTCAGAGCCTTTACACAGAAAAATGAAATTGCCAGAGAAATTAACCTAACTGTTTGCGGGCATTACGGAAAATACGCATCCACGGGCTATCTTCGCCCCATTCTTCAGGGTGCCAGGAATTACTGACAGTACGGAATACCCTTTCAGGATGAGGCATCATCACCGTGACTCGACCATCAAGGTTAGTTACTGACGTGATCCCGTTCACAGAACCATTCGGGTTTGCAGGATAATTTTCTGTCACTGAACCGTAGTTATCAACAAAGCGCAGTGCCACTTGCTGCTGCTTTTCAAGTTCCGCCAGACTCAGGCTGTTTCTGAATTCCACCTGACCTTCGCCATGAGCAACCGCAATCGGCAAGCGAGAACCTGCCATATCTTTCAGGAACAGTGAGGGACTATCCACGACTTCCACCAAACTAAAACGCGCTTCATAACGCTCTGAACGGTTACGAACAAAACGCGGCCAGTGTTCTGTCCCCGGAATCAGTTCATGCAAATTAGACATCATCTGGCAACCGTTACACACGCCAAGTGCCAAAGTATCCGGTCTTGCAAAGAAGCTCGCAAAATCATCACGCACTTGTGAATTAAACAGAATGGATTTTGCCCAACCTTCACCCGCACCAAGTACATCCCCATATGAGAAGCCACCACAAGCCACCAATGTCTGGAATTGATCCAACGTGATGCGTCCACTCAGCAAATCACTCATATGGACATCCACGGCCTCAAACCCCGCACGATGGAATGCAGCCGCCATTTCGACCTGAGAGTTAACACCTTGTTCACGCAATACGGCAACACGCGGGCGTACTTTTTTCGAGATATAACAAGCAGCAATATCTTCAGCAGGATCAAAAGATAATTTCACATTCAAACCAGGGTCATGCTCATCCTGTTTTGCCTGATGTTCTTGATCAGCACATTCTGGGTTATCACGCAGGCGCTGCATTTGCCACGTCGTTTCCGCCCACCATAAGCGCAACGTACTGCGGTTTTGGCGATAAACCTCCATATTGTCACTGGAAATAATGAAGTCATCGCCTGACTGAGCTTTACCCAAATAATGTACACAACCACTCAAGCCATAGTCAGCCAACAGCTTTTCAACCTGCTCTCTGTCAGTTTCGCGAATTTGTATCACTGCACCCAATTCTTCACTGAACAATGCTGCCAGAATGTCTTCATCAAATGCACTGAGATCGACATGCAATCCACAATGGCCCGCAAAAGCCATTTCAGCCAATGTTACCAGCAGGCCACCATCTGAACGATCATGATAAGCCAACAATTTTTGTTCTGAAATCAGTTGCTGAATTGCATTAAAGAAACCGCCCAGTTGTTCAACACTGCGAACATCCGCCGTTTTATCGCCAAGCTGACGATAAACCTGGGCCAGCGCGGTTCCTCCCAGCGCATTCTGCCCTTGCCCCAGATCGATCAACAAAAGTGCATTGTCATCTTCGGTAGATAATTCTGGTGTTACTGTGCGGCGAACATCTTCCACCCGGGCAAAGGCACTGATAACCAATGAAAGTGGTGAAGTCATTTCACGTTCTTCCCCGTTTTGATTCCAACAGGTTTTCATTGACATCGAATCCTTACCCACTGGAATGGTCAATCCCAGCGCCGGACACAGCTCTTCCCCCACCGCTTTCACCGCAGCATACAAACCCGCATCTTCGCCTGCATGACCTGATGCCGACATCCAGTTAGCCGATAATTTCACTCGCTTCAGATCCTGCACATACGCAGAAGCGATATTGGTCAATGCTTCCCCAACCGCCATACGTGCCGAGGCAGCAAAATCCAGTAATGCAATCGGTGCCCGCTCTCCCATTGACATGGCTTCACCGTAATAGCTGTCCAAGCTGGCAGTGGTCACTGCGCAATCTGCCACAGGGATTTGCCACGGGCCAACCATTTGATCACGGGCAACCATACCCGTTATAGAGCGATCCCCGATCGTAATCAGGAATGTTTTCTCTGCAACAGCCGGTAAATGCAGAACACGTTTTACGGCTTCCGCAAGATCAATTCCTTTACGATCTAAATTTTGCCCTTGCGCTTTCAAGACCTGCACATTTTTTAGCATTTTGGGTGTCTTGCCGAGCAGCACATCCAAAGGCATATCGATTGGCTGATTATTGAAATGGCTGTCATTCAACACAAGGCGTCGTTCTTCTGTTGCTTCCCCAATCACGGCATAGGGAGCACGTTCACGACGGCAAATTTCTTCAAACAGAGCAAGCTGCTCAGGGGCTACAGCCATAACATAACGCTCCTGAGATTCATTGCACCATAACTGTAATGGACTCATTCCCGGTTCATCATTGAGAATGTTACGCAGTTCAAAGCGCCCGCCTCGGCCGCCATCACTGACTAATTCAGGCATGGCATTTGATAAACCACCAGCCCCTACATCATGGATAAACAGAATGGGATTTTTCTCCCCCCGCTGCCAGCAACTATCAATCACTTCCTGACAACGGCGCTCCATCTCTGCATTATCACGCTGCACAGAGGCAAAATCTAAGTCCGCATCAGATTGACCCGAAGCCATTGAGGATGCAGCACCGCCCCCCAAACCGATATTCATGCTTGGCCCACCCAGCACAATTAATTTTGCACCAACCGGAATATCCCCTTTCTGGACGTGCTCTTCACAAATATTTCCAATTCCCCCTGCCAGCATGATGGGTTTGTGATAACCACGTAGTTCTGTACCGTTATGGGAGTACACTTTTTCTTCATAAGTCCTGAAATACCCCAATAATGCCGGGCGACCAAACTCATTATTAAACGCAGCGCCTCCCAATGGCCCTTCCAGCATGATATCCAACGCACTGACAATACGTTCAGGCTTGCCGAAATCTTCTTCCCACGGCTGTTCAAAGCCAGGAATTTTCAAGTTTGAAACTGAAAACCCTACCAATCCGGCTTTAGGTTTGGCTCCTCGTCCTGTTGCGCCTTCATCACGGATTTCTCCACCAGAGCCGGTTGCAGCACCAGGCCAAGGCGAAATCGCCGTCGGATGGTTATGGGTTTCGACTTTCATTAAGATATGAGCGGGCTCTTGGTGATAATCATAGATACCTGTTGCGGGATCAGGGAAAAAGCGACCAATATGGGAGCCTTCCATCACAGCAGCGTTATCTTTATAAGCTGAGAGCACATGATCCGGTGTCTGTTCAAATGTATTTTTGATCATCTTGAACAACGACTTGGGTTGGGCCTGGCCATCAATAACCCAATCTGCATTGAAAATTTTGTGGCGACAGTGTTCAGAATTCGCCTGAGCAAACATATAGAGTTCAACATCCGTCGGATTACGTTCCAACATTTGGAACGCTCTTACCAGATAATCAATTTCATCCGCTGCCAAAGCCAATCCCAGTTCAATATTTGCTGATTCCAGTGCTGTCCGCCCCAATTGCAAGACATCAATCTGTTTCAATGGCGAAGGTTTTTGTTGGGAAAACAGAGCATCAGCCTGTTCAAACTCCGTGAACACACTTTCCATCATGCGATCATGCAATAACGCTGACAGCGCTTGTCCCTGCTCAGCATTCATACCAGCACCCTGAATATAATAGGCAATTCCCCTTTCTAAACGGACAATCTGGTTTAAACCACAATTGCGGACAATTTCTGTCGCTTTCGATGACCAAGGAGATATTGTTCCCGGCCTTGGTGTAACTAACAATAGTTGACCTTTCGGCTCATATTCAGCCAAAGAGGGACCATATTTTAATAACCGATTTAATTTTTCCCGTTCATCTCCTGCGATTGGAGCGTTAACATCTGCAAAGTGCACATATTCTGCATAAATGTCTGTAACAGGAAGCCGCTGATCTTGGCACTGGGAAAGGAGCTTGGTAATACGAAACGCTGATAAAGCGGGCGAGCCACGCAGAATTTCCATAATAATAGGTTCTCTCATCTTAGAAGCAAAGCCTGACTGATGCCTCAGGGGAAACGCGAGACATTATAGAGGAATGTTCTCCCTGACGAAACCGTTTGCGCGACCATTTATTAACCTAACAATACACTTAATAAAGCCTCTAAATTAATTTAATAAAGTTGCACATCCCAATTTTGTTGCGCAAAATTCTCGATTACTGGGAATTTGACCATGCTATTATCTTACATTTCACACGGAGCCTAATCGCACTAGCGAGAGATAACTATTTGAGTAATATAAAGATTAATTATTTTGTTATCGTGATTATCGCGCTCCTCTCTGCTGCCATCATTGGCCTAAACATCAATTGGCCCAATAAACAGCAGGAGCAGATAAACAAAATTCTGGCACGGGGAGAGCTTCGGGTTAGTACCATCACCTCTCCTCTGATTTCTCTTAACAATAAAAATGAACCCACGGGATTCGACTATGAACTAGCCAAACGGTTTGCTGATTATTTGGGTGTTAAACTTGTCATTAAATTTCGTACCAACATTAACCAGCTTTTTGACGACTTAGAAAATGATAAAGCCGATTTTTTGGCTGCTGGTCTTATCTATAATAGAGATAGGCTGGATCAAACACGCACGGGCCCTGCCTACGCTTCAGTCTTACAACAGCTGGTTTATCGTAAGGGAACAACGCGCCCACGCTCGTTTAATGATTTAAAAGGCACTCTCATCGTCACCGCTGGCTCAACCCATGCAAGCGAACTAAGAAAATGGAAAGAGCAATCTTATCCTGATTTAACTTGGCAAGAGACGTTACACGAAAACTCTCAGCAATTACTTGAACAAGTTTCCGAAGGGACAATCGACTATACAATCAGCGATTCAATCAGCTTAGCCCTGCAACAGCGTATTCATCCCAATTTAGCTGTTGCTTTTGATGTCAGTGAAGAACGTCCCCTGACTTGGTATTTAAGACGAAATGATGATTATAGTCTCTATTCAGCCATGCTTGATTTTTTCAGCATGTTGGCTGAAAACGGCATTATGTCGCGGCTGCAAGAAAAGTATTTCAGTCATGTCGGTTCGTTCGATTATTTCGACACTATTTCATTTATTCGCGCCATCAATACAACATTACCGACATATCAGCCGATTTTTGAAAAATATGCCGGTTCACTTGATTGGCAATTAGTGGCATCTATTGCATGGCAAGAATCGCATTGGGACCCTCAGGCAACGTCTCCCACCGGCGTCCGTGGCCTGATGATGCTCACTCGCCCGACAGCGGAATGGGCAGGCGTTCACGATCGGTTAGATCCGGAAGATAGTGTGAAAGGTGGAATGTCTTATTTACACTATTTGATGGATCGGTTGCCAAAAACTATTCCGGAAGATGAACGTATCTGGTTCGCCCTCGCCGCTTATAATATGGGGTATGGGCATGTGCTTGATGCCAGAAAACTAACTGCTGCACAAAAAGGCAGTCCTGACAGTTGGTTGGATGTTAAAAAACGCCTGCCTCTGCTAAGTAAGAAAAAATACTATACTAATACAACGTATGGTTATGCTCGCGGCTATGAAGCTTACCGCTATGTGGAAAATATCCGGCGTTACTATTTGAGTCTGGAAGGGTATCTGCGGGCAAAAGCTAACCGCGAGAAAGCAGAGAGAGATGAAGTTTCAGCGAATACAACCACAGTCAGCGAGCCTCAACCTGAAAATGGTAAAACAGAAGATTCTAAAACCGACAGTAATGATGAAGCGGAAGGCACTAAAGCTGAATCTCATGAAAAAACGCCGGAGGAAAAAACCCCGGCGCAATCTGAGAAGGTAGTCCAGCCATAACAGGCCTTCAATCATCACTGACTATGGCATTTCTTGTTGTTGGGCTTTCAACTTCTTCAATGCCTTATGTTGCTCCCTACGTTGTTTGAAAAACGCACTCAACATAGAGGAGCACTCTTGCGCCAATACACCGCCGGTGATGTCAATCTGATGATTCATGCCCGGATGACGCAATATATCAATCAATGATCCCGCAGCCCCCGTTTTCATATCGCTGGCACCATAAACCAACCGTTGTATCCGGCTGTGCACCATTGCCCCAGCGCACATGATGCAAGGTTCCAGAGTGACATACAGTGTCGTATTCAATAGACGATAGTTCTGCAATTGCATACCACCACGTCGCAGAGCTATGATTTCTGCATGTGCGGTAGGATCATGATCGGTAATCGGATGATTAAATCCTTCGGCAATAATTTCATTATCTGCTACCAATACAGCACCTACAGGAATCTCACCTTTTTCTTGTGCCTGCATTGCTAACTTTATTGCCCGACGCATCCAATATTCATCATTATAGTTTTCGGTTACCGTATATATTTCTGTCACTGCATGTTCTCTTACTTATGAAAATCCCGTTCATTATAGCGGGTCATCATCAATATTGTTTACTCATCTCAATTTGCTGATTCAACCTGAATTTCATCCAGAAAAGCATCAAGAAATAGTTTCATGCGTGCTGTTCTTTCACTGCCCATTTTCCTGCCCGATGCAGTCTGAAATCCGGCCTCTATTTTAAGTAACTTGGTATAAAAATGATCGATAGTATAAGCCCTGTCATTATATTCCCGGTGTTTTGCCAAAGGATCGTGGAAATCATACAGTGAAGACCCCATACGCCCTGCAATATAAAAACAGCGCCCAATACCAACCATACCAATGGAATCCAGCCGATCTGCATCCTGCACAATTTTGGCTTCCAATGTTTTGGGCGTTAACCCTGCTGAATAACTATGCGCTTCAATAGCATGACCGACGGCAATAATATCCTCTTCATTCCACCCCAACTCTTCCAATATTAATGCTGCTTTTTCTGCTGCCATGCGTGAAGCAAGGTGTCGGTTTGGGGCGTTTTTTTCAACATTCACACAATCGTGTAATAACACAGCAGCAAACACCAACCGCAAATCACCAGACTCCGCTTCACAAATTTGCTTCGCATTTCTCCATACCCGATAAAGATGGGCAACATCATGAGCACCATCATCACCTTCTATTGCCATAGGTAAAAGTTGTTGAGCTAGATTTTCAAATGGTGAAAAAAGTAACATGGTCAAAACCTCTCAATGAATGGAAGTATCATATAAGCAAAACAAACAATAACATTTCATCTGTATTCAGGATGTTCATCTATAAACAAAACTTGCTTATTAAACGCGCTTTTTTTAACATCCTGATATTGGTTATTAAGATCCATTATTTCCCCAAAGGATAAATATCCATGCTGACAGGACTTAATCACCTGACACTTACCACATCAAACCTTGAACGCAGCCTGAATTTCTACATTAATCAGCTTGGTTTTACGCTACATGTACGTTGGCAAAATGGCGCTTACCTAAGTCTTAGAGAACTGTGGCTTTGTCTTTCTTGTGATGAAGCCAAACCTGCAAGGGATTATACCCACATCGCCTTTAGCATTTCGGCTAATGATTTTCCTGCTTTCAAAGAGAAAATACTGGCTGCGGGTATACAACAATGGAAAGAGAATCGCAGTGAAGGAGAATCCATTTATCTGCTTGATCCCGATGGGCACCAACTTGAAATCCACGTTGGTTCACTTGCAAGCCGCCTTGATACCTTAAGGAACAAGCCTTACAAGGGATTGGAATGGTATTAATTAATACCCACTACTGGACTGCTGTCGCCATAAATGTGCGCCTACCAGAGCCTTCCAGGGAGAAAAGCCTGCCAGCCATTCTTCTGCCTGAGCAGCGCCCACTTTATCTTCTTGCTTAAGCAAATATTGGAGATTACGCCTTACCGCAACATCACCATGCAGTGAGCCATTCAGATAATTAAGCCCCCGCAGCAAAGCATAATTAACTGTCCACATGCCGATGCCTTTGATGGCAAGTAAATTATCCGTCAGACAGTTGATTTCATTTTCCCCCTCTGGAATATTCAACGCCAACGCGCCAGAATCGATAAGCCGGCAAACATTCAGCAAGGCATTGGCTTTACCTACGGAAAAACCACACTGACGCAGATCCTGTTCAGAACACTGAATGACCTGTTTATGAGTCGGATGGCACAATAATCCTGAAGAGTGCTGGATGCCGATTGCCTGAATAAAACGCCGTCGAATAGAAATTGCTGCACTTACGCTGATCTGTTGGCCGATGATTGCCCAACTTAGTGCTTCAAAAGGTGTGGCTGACTGATAAATGCGTAAACCCGTTTGTCTGGTAACCAAATCGCCAATAACAGGATGATCTTGATATATGGATTCAAACAATTCGACAGGCTGCTTCAACCCTAACATGTGTGAAGCCAGCGCAGATAATGCTTCATCTGAGCAAAGATCCCCATCGCCATCAATATCAAGCTGTATACGTGCTTTATTCTTTTCAAGGGCTATTGTCAGGAGAGCCGGGTATTCCTGCCAGACCATTCCCTTTTTAATTTTATTCTGTTGCACGATTTCAGAAACTTCCATTTCATCTCTTTGATGAAAGGCTAAAAAATCCTTCGTGTGATAATTAGTTGGTAATACTATTTCTATAAAACCATTTTCTATAAAACCGCTTGCCTTCATTAAAAAACTCCGGAACTTACATAATTGAGATGAATATGTAACAGGCTTCAAGTTACAACACAATGGCAAATTCACAAACCTAAACTACAAAACATCATCAATTTTATATTGAATTAATTCATCATTCAGTTCTTTAATTTGATATTTTGATGGACTTAATACCAATAGGTAGATCCCAATACCCATAAATAAAATCATGCTTAAAATAACCAAGAGAAAATCGAAAGCCCCTCCTATTGTATTAGTAAAAACATCAACCCTTAATAAAAACGCAATCAATACAACAAATGCCAATGCAAAAAAATAAATAGAAAATATCTTTTCAAACCAATAAGTAACATAATAAAATGGCTTAACTTTCACTTGAACCACACCAGAATCTAACACAGCATATGTTTTCAACTTTTTCAGGTTAGCGATACATTCAGCACTTAGCCCACCTTGTTTCAGCTTGATGAATATTTTTCTGAATCTGTCAGATTTAATTTTTGTGGTATCAAACATTATCTCAGATGCAATCGCATATTTAAGATAACTTTTGTCACCTTCATCCAAGTAATTATTATACTGATTCAGATACTTAATGTACTTTATCGCTTTCCGTTCTCTGAACACACACACGTCTGCATAAAGCTTCTTTAATACAGATAAAATAATACCAATGAAAGTACCAATAGATCCCAAGACCTTCACGATGTCATTACCGTGTTTTACGATGTATTCAATCATATTGTTACTCTAAATTATTTAAAACATACCTAAGTATATACCATGATAATTACACGGGATTTTTGGCGAAATTATCAATAAATATTCTCCATTGAGCTGGCTGGAAGAACTTCGATGACTTTCCATTCCGTTATTGTCTAAATGGAATGTTTATTGAACAAGAATGACACAGTTCGATTGTTAATATTTATTTGACAAAACACGTCTCAATAAATTTTGTGCTAACTTTGTGCTAATATAGTCTCCCAGAGCGTTTTTTGTAAAAATACACCGTATGGAATAACAAGGACGATCTAAGCAACAAATCAGGAAAAGATTAAGTCACTAATGAAAAGACTTAATTTATGTAAGAGGTTGAAATGGCACTATTAATTACCAAACGCTGTATCAATTGTGATATGTGTGAACCTGAATGCCCTAATCAGGCTATCACAATGGGTGCGGAGATCTACGAAATTGAGCCTGAACGCTGTACTGAATGTGTCGGGCATTATGAAAAGCCAACTTGCCAGTCTGTCTGCCCGATCACTAATACTATTATTTTTGATCCTAACCATCAGGAAACCGAAGAGCAATTGTGGGATAAGTTTGTGCTCTTACATCATGCTGATAAAATCTGAATTTAACTTTCCAATATGACTGTCGCACAAGCATAACGACGCTCATCTGCTAGTGTGACATGCATAGATCTGACATTCAGTTTATTAGCCAGCACATTAGCCTCCCCATGAAGTTTTAATGTGGGTTTTCCCAGTAGGTCATTGATAACTTCAAATTGATTAAAGGCCAAGCCATTGCGGATACCCGTTCCAAGTGCTTTGGCTGCCGCTTCCTTGACTGCAAACCGTTTTGCAAGGAAGCGGACAGGCTGATTATGCTGTTGATATTGTTGCCATTCCCCATCGCACAGTATACGCCTTGCCAGACGTTCACCGGAACGCCCGATAATTTCCTCAATACGGGATATTTCAACAATATCTGTGCCTAATCCAATAATGCCCATTAACGACGTGCTTCTCTCAATAAAGTTTTCATATCCGCAACCGCAGCAGACAGGCCACTAAATACAGCACGGCCAATGATGGCATGCCCGATATTCAGTTCATAAATTTCAGGCAAGGCCGCAATACGCTGTACATTGTGATAGGTCAAACCGTGACCAGCATTGACTTTAATGCCTTTTCCAGCCGCGTAAGTTACAGCTTCTTTGATACGCTGGAACTCTTTTTCCTGCTGTATCTCGTCTTCCGCATCTGCATACGCACCAGTGTGAATCTCAATAAATGGCGCTCCAACTTCAACAGCAGCATCAATTTGTTGGTGATCCGCATCGATAAACAGAGATACCAGAATGCCCGCTTCCGATAGAATCTTAACAGCCTCAGCAATATGTTCTTTTTGTCCACACACATCCAATCCCCCTTCTGTCGTGACTTCCTGACGCTTTTCAGGAACTAAACAACAGAAAGCAGGTTTGATTTGAGTGGCAATACCAACCATTTCATCCGTTACAGCCATCTCGAGATTCATGCGAGTTTGAATCGTTCTTTCTAATAGTTGAACATCTCTGTCAGTAATGTGGCGACGGTCTTCACGCAGATGAATCGTTATACCATCAGCTCCCGCCTGTTCCGCCACAAATGCAGCCTGAACGGGATCAGGATATTGTGTCCCACGGGCATTACGTAAGGTTGCAATATGATCAATGTTGACACCTAACAATACTTCAGCCATTTTTAGCTCCTGCAATAATATAAAATTCAGTAAAGTCTATACCTTCATCATGAAGAAGTGACTTACTTTAATTTTCATTTTTCTTGTTGGGATTATCAGTTTTTTTACGTACAAATTGGCGAAACAGTTCACGACTTTTTAGTGGTTTTCCGCCCAAATAAGGCTTCAATGCAATGCGGGTAAAGCGCTTAGCTGCTTTCAAAATCGCACCATCAGGAAACTCACCCGCTGCCAACGCCTTTAGTTCATAACCTGTAAAACTGTAGTGATCAATAACCAAACTGGCAATAAACCCTTTTTCTTCACGATAACGATAAGTCATCTCATCCGCGACAGGCTCACCACTGCCTGCACAGTGAAGATAATCTACGCCGTATCCCATATTGGTCAGTAACGCTAACTCAAAACGGCGCAAAGCATATTCCGGCGTGTATTCACTCGCAGCGAGAACTTGTAGGCATTGGAGATAATCGAAAAAAAGAGCGGGATATGCCATTCCTTGCTCAAGAACTCTGGATAAGAGTTCATTCACGTACAATCCGCTGTAAAGTACGCTCCCCGTTAAGGGAAGAGCCAATGAGATAGGTTCGGCATCTCGTAATGTTTTGATTTCCCCCCGCCCACTCCAGCGAATGAGCAGCGGGGTGAAAGGTTGCAAGCAACCTTTTAGATGAGAGCGACGGCTGCGGGCGCCTTTCGCTAAAACACGTACCCGCCCTTCATTTTCAGTAAAGAAATCCAGTAATAAACTGGTTTCACTGTAAGGGCGTCCATGAAGCACAAAAGCTCTCTGCCAGCCGTCCACAAGTCAACCTTATAAGTCGTCGATGTAACCGAGGCTACGCAGCGCTCGTTCATCATCAGCCCAACCCGCTTTTACTTTTACCCACAGTTCCAGATGGACTTTTACATCAAACAGCCTTTCCATATCTTGACGAGCTTCTATACCAATCGTCTTGATTTTGCTGCCTTTATTACCAATCACCATTTTCTTCTGGCCATCACGCTCTACCAGAATCAAACCGTGGATCTTATACCCTCCACGTTCATTGGCAACAAATTGTTCAATTTCCACTGTCACGGAATACGGCAGCTCATCCCCCAAGAAACGCATCAGCTTTTCACGGATGATTTCTGAAGCCATAAAACGCTGTGAACGATCGGTAATATAATCGTCAGGGAAATGGTGCTCAGCCTGTGGTATATGATCGCGTACAATTTTGGCAATAGTATCAACATTCATGCCTTTTTCTGCACTGATCGGCACAACATCAATGAAATTCATCTGTTGGCTAAGAAAACCGATATGTGGCAGGAGAATGGTTTTGTCTGTCACATTGTCCACTTTATTGATGGCAAGCAGGACAGGGCAACGCAAGTGACGCAACTTACTCACCACCATTTCATCATCCGGTGTCCAGTGCGTACCTTCCACAACAAAGATAACCAGTTCTACATCACCAATAGAGCTGCTCGCCGCACGGTTCATCAGACGGTTGATCGCACGTTTTTCTTCAATATGAAGGCCCGGCGTATCAACATAAATGGCCTGGTAAACCCCTTCCGTATGAATCCCCATGATGCGGTGACGCGTCGTTTGAGGTTTACGAGAGGTGATGGATACTTTCTGACCCAATAACTGATTCAATAAAGTTGATTTACCGACGTTGGGCCGCCCGACTATTGCAACGAATCCACAATAGTTTTTTTCTTCGCTCATTCAAGCTCCAGTTGTTTTAATGCTTGTTCCGCAGCCGCCTGTTCTGCCTTGCGGCGACTGGAACCTACTCCTCTGACAGGTTGTTCAAATCCACTGACCTGACAGTGAATTGTAAATTCCTGATCGTGTGCTTCCCCACGAACTTGAACAACCAAATATGTAGGCAACGGCAAATGACGCCCTTGCAGATATTCCTGTAAACGTGTTTTAGGATCTTTTTGCTTGTCGCCCGGGCTGATTTCATTCAAGCGAGTTTCATACCAACTCAAAATAATCTTTTCAATTGTCTGAATATCACTATCAAGAAAAATAGCCCCAATTAATGCTTCAATACTATCCGCTAAAATGGATTCGCGACGGTGTCCCCCGCTTTTTAACTCACCTGGCCCCAAACGTAAGCATTCACCTAATTCAAATTCTCTAGCCAGTTCTGCCAACGTATTGCCACGCACTAATGTTGCCCGCATACGACTCATGTCCCCTTCATCAACACGGGGAAAACGATGGTAAAGCGAATTAGCAATGACAAAACTCAGGATTGAGTCGCCAAGAAATTCCAGACGTTCATTATGCTTACTGCTGGCACTGCGGTGAGTCAAGGCTTGAAGCAATAAATCGTGCTGTGTAAAGTTATATCCTAGCTTACGTTGTAATCGGTTCGTTATTATGGAGTTCATGTGCTACCAATTCAGTTAGAATTCATCAAATAAAAGCACACGCAACAGACCTGTGAGGCGATATCCCTAAAGGTTAATATGGGAGCCTTACAAAACTGTTGCGTTTGCACTGGCTCCCTAAGATGTCCATCATCATAAGGAACCAGTCATCTCGTTTGAAAGAATATTCTACACTGTGAGATAAATTAATGCTGCGCTAATATATAAATATTAGTGAATTCCACCAATTCGGTTCAAACGTACACCGGTAGGCCACTCACCTTCTTGTTTTTCAAAACTCATCCAGATGGCGGTTGCACGGCCTACCAGATTTTTCTCCGGTACGAATCCCCACTCCCGGCTATCTGCACTATTGTCACGGTTATCACCCATCGCGAAATATTGGCCTTCAGGCACAACCCAAACACCAGGTGGCAAACCTGCCTGACGATAATGAGGTATAGATTGCACCGGGGGAATGGTCAAAATATGGTGTGACACATTACCTAAGCTTTCAATCCTTTCCCCTTGGCGGAGTGTATATGGCCCTAATATTTCATCAAGTGGTACTTGATAAACACCACTTACACGGACCCCTTCAGGGGTTACATCTTCTTTGATAGTCCATTCACTTGGAAACATGTCCCGATAAATGACAGGTAAAGCTCCCTTGCATTCAGCATTCCAACCACAATCTGGATACACCTGAAGCTCTTTTTTGACATAATCGTAAACAATCCGGTCTCCGGGTAAGCCAACGATTCGTTTCACAAAATCAATGCTTGGATTAACTGGATATTTAAAAACAGCGATATCTCCACGCTTAGGCTCACCCGTTTTAATCAAGGTTGTTTGTGTAATCGGGTCTTTCAGACCATAAGCAAATTTTTCAACCAGAATGAAATCCCCGATCAACAATGTTGGCATCATTGAACCAGAAGGGATTTGAAAAGGTTCATACACAAAAGAACGCAGCACCAAAACAATGGCTAACACCGGAAAGACAGATGCAAATGTATCAACCCATGAAGGTTTATTAATTTCTTTAGCCAAAGATTCCTGAGCTTCTGCGCCTGCCGCCTGTTCCTGAATGAGCGCAAGTTTTTTCTTGCGTTCAGGAGCTAATTTAAACCGATCTATACACCAAAAAATACCGGTAATTAACGTTGCTAGCGTTAAGATCAAGGCAAAAGTGTTAGCCATTTAAACTCCTTACAACCTCGTTAATTATCTTTTCCAACGTGCAGAATTGCTAAGAAGGCTTCCTGTGGCAGTTCAACATTTCCGACCTGCTTCATGCGTTTTTTACCTTCTTTTTGCTTCTGCAATAGTTTTTTCTTCCGGCTGACGTCACCGCCATAACATTTTGCCAGTACGTTTTTACGTAACTGTTTGACAGTAGAACGCGCAATAATGTGAGCGCCTATGGCAGCCTGAATTGCAATGTCAAATTGCTGACGTGGGATCAGTTCTTTCATTTTTTCCACTAACTCACGACCACGATACTGTGAGTTGTCACGGTGAGTAATCAATGCCAGCGCATCAACACGTTCACCATTAATCAAAACATCCACACGCACCATGTCAGAGTTCTGGAAACGGATAAAGTTATAATCCAAAGATGCATAACCACGAGATGTTGATTTCAAACGGTCAAAGAAGTCCAGAACAACTTCAGCCATTGGGATTTCGTAAGTCAGTGCAACCTGGTTACCGTGATAAACCATATTAGTCTGCATACCACGTTTTTCCACACAGAGCGTAATGACATTGCCAAGGTATTCTTTCGGCAAAAGCATATGACATTCTGCAATCGGTTCACGCAGTTCCTTAATATTATTTAAGGCTGGTAACTTAGATGGACTATCAACGTAAATAATATCATCACTATTTGTCTCAACTTCATAAACAACTGTTGGTGCAGTCGTAATCAAATCGAGATCATATTCACGTTCCAAACGTTCCTGAATGATTTCCATATGCAGCAAGCCAAGGAAACCACAACGGAAACCGAAGCCCAATGCGGTAGAACTTTCCGGTTCATAGAATAATGAAGCGTCGTTTAAGCTCAATTTACCCAATGCGTCACGGAATGCTTCATAATCATCAGAACTTATAGGGAATAATCCCGCATAAACTTGCGGTTTAACCTTTTTAAAACCCGGAAGTGCTTTTTCCGCAGGGTGACGTGCAGTCGTCAACGTATCACCAACCGGAGCTCCCAAAATATCTTTGATAGCACAAACCAGCCAGCCCACTTCACCACAATTCAGCACGTCACGATCGATTCGCTTCGGCGTGAAAATACCCAGACGGTCGGCGTTATATACCTGACCTGTACTCATTACCTTAACTTTATCACCCTTACGCAATGTACCGTTTTTAATACGGACAAGCGAAACAACGCCAAGGTAATTGTCAAACCATGAGTCAATAATCAGAGCCTGCAATGGTTCATCAGGATCACCTTCCGGTGCCGGGATTTCTTTCACCAGACGTTCAATAACATCCTGCACTCCGACACCCGTTTTTGCAGAACAACGAACAGCGTCTGTTGCATCAATGCCAACGATGTCTTCAATTTCATCTGCAACACGCTCTGGCTCCGCTGCTGGGAGGTCAATTTTGTTCAGAACCGGAACCACTTCCAGATCCATTTCGAGGGCAGTATAGCAGTTAGCCAAGGTCTGAGCTTCAACCCCCTGACCCGCATCAACCACCAGCAAAGCACCTTCACAAGCAGCCAGAGAACGGGAAACTTCATAAGAGAAGTCAACATGTCCGGGCGTATCGATAAAGTTCAACTGATAAACTTGCCCGTCATTTGCCTTGTAATCAAGAGTTACACTTTGCGCCTTGATAGTGATGCCACGTTCACGTTCAAGATCCATTGAATCCAGTACTTGTGCTGCCATTTCACGATCTGACAGCCCCCCACAGATTTGAATAATCCGGTCAGATAGAGTGGACTTACCGTGGTCAATGTGGGCGATAATGGAGAAATTTCGTATTTGCTTCATTATTAAATCTTTTTTGCCTTAATATTTCTGAATCATTCGCCTATGGACACACTGATGGACATAAAGCGACAGTTTATTGGTTCGGCCACTGGCCTTGAGGAGTCGTATTCTACATGCCAAACCTGTGAAAACCTAGTCATGCCTGTGGTTTTCAGTATGACCTTGTGATTTCCAGTATGATAAAAAAGTTGAAGCTCATAGGGTAAAACAGATTATTCTTGCTGTAGAACCTTAATCGTATCGGGCGGCAGACCAATTTGTAACACAACAGGCTGGTAAGCTTGCAGGTTGTCCCAATACGTAGCAATCTTGCGGGCAATGAAGAAACCGGCAAACCCTCCGCCAATTCCCCCTAAACATATCCATAACTGGTCGCTCGTCCAAAACTGGAAAAGCACCCCTCCCAAAAATAACCCCAGTAATGGCGTTAAATAAACTAACATTGCTGAACGCAACAAACTACTTTCAGGAATGCCCACTTCAACTTTCTGCCCCGGCTGAAGTGGCTGAGAGATCTCCAGCTCCAACTGATGAATACTTTCCGGCCCTATTTTTTCCAATAAATAAGAACCACAGGTAGTTCTGGACTGACAACTACCACAACCTGAAGATGAACCATAACGCAACAATGCGCGGCCTTTTTGCCAACGGACAACTGTCGCCCACTCTTTGACCATCAGTTTTCCTCCGTAAATGTCACGCTTGCCGCAATCCGCTCAGCGGTCGTGAAAGGCAGCTCCCCAATAACGGTAATGCTATTTTTACCGCGGGCCAAAGTATAAACCGTTCTCCTGCCTTGCCGAAATGGTTGTTCCCCAACGGCCTTTTTGTTTGCAGCCACTACATTTACGGAAAAATTAAATAATCCATCACCATACATGATGGATTCCAACCATTCTGTTTCTGACAGTTTACGGCTGGTACGGGAAATTTCATTGAAGCCTTCAGGTATTTTCCCAACTCGCCAATTAAACTTCCATTTTTCGGAAGGCGGAATGAGCAGCATCGGCGGTAATTTCAGATCAGTAATCGCACTCAGCTCGTTTTTAATGTAGTCATTCACGGTTGACGACACAACACGAAATTGTTCAATAACGGTTATATTATCCTTATCCAACAAATCAATCAGCAAAGGAAGGTGATTTTTCTCATCAATCAGAATGTTATAGCTATAGCGGGATTCATCTTTCGATATGATGCGAACAAATCTCACTGGATTATCACCAATGTGCGTACTGCCGGCATCAATGAAACGATAGAACTTTTGTAATTGCGTAAAATCGGCAAAGATGATCGGTGGAAGATAATCGACAATATGATTGCCATATAAGCTGAATGAATCCAGACCCGGCTCGTAATAGCTGATTTGGTCACCACGCTGGATGATTTCCCGGCGGGAACCATCCATTTGTATAATTTGCGCAATAGGTTTACCGCCAATAATGGCATGACGATAACGCAACGGAATCAGGAATTGCTGGCCTATGTTGATAAAGCCAAGCTCATAATTCAGCGTTTGTACAGCATTATTCATATCCTGCAACAAAGCCTCGGTACCGCTTTGCTGCGCCGAGGCTTTGAGAGGATTCAACAGGCTAACCGCCAATAAAAAAATGGAAACCCAAATACGTTTCATTACTGTTGCTGTGATTGTTGTTGTGCTCCAATTGGCTGATTAATCTGAGTAACACCGTAATTTTTTTCAGAATGAATGCGTCTGGTAAGTTCATATTGCTGCAACATCGCATCAATACGCTTATTGCTTTCCCGAACTTGCATGCTCAGGTCACCACCGAAGGCTTCATCATCGACAGGAGTCGCCAAACCTACCGGGGAAGCTGATCCCATCACAGGCAATGTATTGAAGACTGGCGTATCAGATTGAATATCTGTGTCAACACTACTACTGCTATTATATTGCTGAACGCCAATAATCACAGTCAAAGATACACATGCAGCAATACCAACTTGTGTAATCTGGCTCGCCCATGGGCGAATTTTTCCCCAGAATGGCATTCTAGCCCATGTTTTAGGCTCTGGCTGAGACTCTAGAACAGCCGCTGGATTAATCTGGACGGGCTCTTTCTCAAGCGCCAGTGCCACTTGACTCGCGATATCCAAATGTAATACATCCCCCACATCGCCACGCATGACATCACGGACAAGATGATATCTTTCCCATTGCTTCTGCATGGCTGCATCTTCAGAGACCAAATGAACGACTTCACTATCAAGAGCTTCTCCATCCATTAAAGCGGAAAGTTTCTCTCTTTGCATGCCAAAGTACCTTTAAAATTGTTTTGTCCCACTACTGTTGGATTAGTGGTTGAACTTTATTATCAATGGCTTCCCTTGCCCGGAAAATTCGTGAACGTACAGTGCCTACGGGACATTCCATGATGACGGCTATTTCTTCATAGCTCAACCCATCCAACTCCCTCAACGTAATCGCTACCCGCAAATCTTCCGGAAGCGATTCAATAGTACGGAAAACCACTTCCTTTAATTCTTCAGACAACATTAAGTTCTCAGGGTTCGAAATTTCTTTCAATGAACTTGACGCATCATAATTTTCTGCATCGTTAGCATCCAAATCATTGGATGGAGGACGACGCCCCTGAGCAACCAAATAATTTTTAGCCGTGTTAACAGCGATACGGTACAGCCAAGTATAAAAAGCACTATCGCCCCGGAAAGAAGAAAGTGCCCGATAAGTCTTAATAAAAACCTCTTGAGCAACATCAGGAACGTCACTTTGAGGTACGTAACGAGCAATCAGGCCCGCTACTTTGTGCTGATATCTTATCACCAGCAAATTAAATGCTTTTTGATCACCTTTCTGGACCCGTTCAATCAGCATTTGATCCGTTAACTGCTCGCTCATCCGAGGTTCACTCTCCTGAGGTAAAACTCCACATTCTGTACTAATTTAAACCAATATGATGTCCTGCTTTCCCGAACAAGCATGACTTTGAGTATCAATTTACTGTGAAGTTCAACTTTGGCCGTAATTTTATATTACAACCACCTGTCATTTCGTATTTCACTTCTTTTATCCAATTGATATTTATATTTATTTATAGTTTTATCTTATCACCACATAGCGACCAGAAATCTATTGGGCATATTAAGTGCATCATATTAAGTGCATCATATTGAGTACATATAGTACAAATCATAGTCCCTATTTCACAGGACACGTGATTTTAATGCGTGAAAAGAAAATATTGCTTTAACCGGCCTCATTACTCCAATATTGCTAACCTTATCAATAATAAATATAAAAATCTGTTATTAACTGACGAAATTCATCTGAATACGCGCCATCTAAGGCGCGAATCGTTAATTCACTTACCTGATTTTGCTGCTCATGCAGAGATAATCCCAGCAACAGGCGATGCAACGGCTTATCCCGTCTGTCACGAATGTTGACACGAAAATGAGTAAACCACCCTAACCCTACTGCCATCTTTTCAAATTGTTCACCAATATCATAAGGCAAAACCACGCAAAACAGCCCCGTAGGGGCAATCAATTCCCGTACACACGCCAATAATCCCTGATGTGTCAATGATTCCGTATAACGAGCCTGATTGCGAGCTTCATTTCGACATGCAATAGAGGGTTCAAAATAGGGAGGATTACTGACAATTAAATCATATTGGGTACTGTCTTGCTGCAAACCGTGTTCTTGCAGCAAACCATGTTCCTGTAACCCATTTTGTTCCACATGCTGCCGCACAAAGTCATGAATATCCTGCTGATGTACCGTAATACGGGAAAACCACGGCGATTGCTGTATATTGTCAATCGCCTGCATTGCAGCAGAAGTATCCAGTTCTACCGCATCAATCACAGTCTGCTCTCCTGTGCGCTGAGCTAACATCAATGCAATCAAACCACTGCCACACCCAATATCCAGACACCTTTTCTTGTTATATACTGGTGCCCAGGCTCCCAACAGCACACCATCCGTTCCGACTTTCATCGCACATTTATCATGCCCAACAAAAAACTGTTTAAATGTAAAACCACCGCGACGAAAAACGGGTTTATCTATCGATGTCATGAGTCATATCTGCTGAAATAAAAGTTTCTCATAGCATAAATCTTATGGCTCGCGGATAAAAGCAACCTGCTTATAGGATGTTTTTATAGGATGAAGAATGTGCCCAACCTGTTTATAATCGGCGGCCCAAACAGAGGTATATAATGACTGCGACAAACTTTTCTGAATTCCAACTTGATGAATCCCTGCTTGATGCACTGAATGATAAAGGCTACGAACGCCCGACAGCAATTCAAGCGGCAGCCATTCCTGCTGCCATGGATGGGCGGGATGTCCTTGGCTCAGCCCCAACCGGTACAGGTAAAACCGCCGCTTACCTGTTGCCAGCATTACAGCATTTACTCGATTTTCCCCGTAAAAAATCAGGGCCACCGCGTATCCTGATTCTGACTCCAACCCGTGAACTGGCAATGCAAGTTGCAGAACAAGCAAAAGAATTTGCAGCTCACACTCATTTAGATATCGCCACAATCACTGGCGGCGTTGCCTATATGAATCACGCAGAAGTATTCAGTGAGAATCAGGATATTGTTGTCGCAACGACAGGACGTCTGCTGCAATACATCAAAGAAGAAAACTTCGACTGCCGTGCTGTGGAAACGTTGATCCTTGATGAAGCTGATCGCATGCTGGATATGGGATTTGCTAATGATGTCGAAACCATTGCGGGTGAGACCCGCTGGCGTAAACAAACACTGTTATTTTCCGCCACACTGGAAGGTGAATCCATCCGTGATTTTGCCGAGCGCCTGTTAACTGATCCTGTTGAGATTGATGCAGAGCCTTCTCGTCGCGAACGCAAGAAAATCCAGCAATTTTATTATCGTGCTGATACGTTAGAGCATAAGACAGCCCTGTTATGCAACCTTCTTCAACAGCCTGATGTTACAAAGTCCATTGTGTTCGTACGCAAACGTGAACGTGTACGTGAACTGGTTGACTGGTTGAGTCAGGCAGGAATTCAAGCCAGTTTCCTTGAAGGTGAAATGGTACAGGCCAAGCGCACAGATGCCGTGAAGCGGCTGAATGATGGCAAAGTCAAGATTCTGGTTGCAACAGACGTCGCTTCCCGTGGGCTAGATATTGAAAACGTCAGCCACGTCTTTAACTTTGATTTACCCCGCACTGCGGATGTTTACCTGCATCGGATTGGCCGTACAGCCCGTGCAGGCCGTAAAGGGACTGCCATTGCTCTGGTTGAATCTCACGATCATCCTCTGCTGGGTAAAATTAGCCGTTATCTCCAAGAGCCTTTGAAAATACGGGTTGTCGATGAGCTTCGCCCGCAAACCAAAGCACCAAGTGAGAAAAAGAATTATAAACCTTCTAAAAAAGTGTTGGAAAAACGCAAAGAGAAGAGAAAATCAGAAGACACGAAGAAAAAACGAGTAAAAGTTCGTCATCGTGACAGCAAAAATATCGGTAAACGCCGCACTTCTTCTGGTAATCCCAGACCAGAAGTAATTGAATCTGGCAACGATTAATTATCTCAATACAGGCGAAGTCATTGAATATGAATTGACTTCGCCTCTCCACTTATATCACCTGAACATTATTCAAGCATTACATCGCTTAATTTTATCCACTTCTTTGTGATGTAATTTGCTGATAAGTTTCCTCAAATTGTTCTCGAATGGCAGGTTCATCCATAGTCATCGCCAATGAGTGCAAAGAAGGCATGTTCAATGCAAACATCCCTTCATCTGTCACATCAGTTGACGCCAACATGGCATCGCCATTATTCAGCCAAGGCTTCTGTTCCGTCATTAATTCCAATACAGCCTCCAAAAAATGAGCCTTAAATGAATGCAATCCATATCGATGAGGCAGAATGGAATCCCATATACTTCCTAATTCATATTTAAGCTCGATTGTGTTACCCATAGGTTGAGGAACAGGCAATGCTTTTTGCAAATCCCCCAACCAATCGTATTGAACAGAGTAATGGCGTATCAAACCACTGTCGGCCAATTCACGAGCAACTTCAGGCGATACCCCCATACGTTTCAACGTGGGATCTGAAACGCCGGCAGCATTATAAATAACTGCGGGTTTTCCTGTTGCCAGTGCAGCCGCTGTTGCCAATCCGCCCCCTAAGGAATGCCCCGTGAAAATGACATTTTCCCCAAATACTTTTAATGACTTGTGCGCTAATTCCACCGCCTGGTTATATTGTTTTTCATTGTAGCCAAGCCCTTGACGAATACTTACCATGAAATCTCTCAACTCGTTCGAGCCAGTGAAAGAAACAATATATAACCCCTGATGTTTATATACCCCTGCTTGAAATCCTGTTGAATAATCATTCAATGTATCAGGATCAATACCTGCTTGTGATAAGTCATCATCAGACAAACGTTCAAAACTAGGAATTCCTAAACTTTGCTCCCGGTAAACATCACGAGTAACTAATGTCAGGTTATAGTCAATAAACTTAGACTGTTTTCCTGCAATATCATTGGCTGTCAATATGGGTGATTCCATCGCACGAGCACTGATATCGTTGATCAATGATTGATAAAGTGCATTAGATTGCCTGGTGTTTTCTGACAGCAAAATAGATGAGGCAGAAATGCGCTCAGCTTTATCTGGTAATGACTCGGCTGGAGAATTAGATTGAGGTTGCAGAGAATTTCCTTGTAATGAATATATCCCTAGTTCACTTAAAAAACTGGTATTTACTGATAGAGTCATAAAATTCTCCTACAGATTATTCAGGTTAGAGGTAATCAAAACTCCAAACTCTCTATCGGCAGAATAATTAACGCCTTTATAACAAATTTAATCTTTGATTAACAATTTTGTTTATTATGAATAAAAGAAATAAAATTACGAAGTTAGATAAGAAAATGATTTTACGCGCAGAAATAACGCCGGGTAGGTTTGCATCAGAAGCAGGTGGAAGTGGTCAATTATAAATAATCAGGCAGCCTCAGCTGCCTGAATTTAGACAAAATCACAGACTTTCTGTAAAAGTACGGGCAATAACATCACGCTGCTGTTCTGGAGTCAGAGAATTAAAACGCACTGCATAACCAGAAACACGAATAGTGAGTTGAGGATATTTTTCAGGATGCTTCACTGCATCTTCCAGCGTTTCACGACGAAGGACATTCACATTCAGATGCTGTCCCCCTTCTACACGCACAGTCGGTTTCACTTCCAACGGAATTTCTCGATATTCAAATTGCCCCAATTCATCTTTGGCAACAATCTGGCCTTCATCGTAATCTGCTTTAGCGCAGATACAACGTGCTTCATTTTTTTCATCATCCAACAGCCAAAAAGAATTCATCAATGCAGCGTTGTCAGATTGGGTAATTTGAATCCCCGTAATCATTTATACCTCCAACATCATCTTGGTTATTTAGTCAAACCATTACTTAGAGCCTAATCGGATAGGCGCTTAATCAACCATCATTCTTGATTTCCTGTATACCAATACAAATGAGAAGATTCTTTGATTGAAATCAACTAATTTTATAAGGTTATTATCATAAAAATCATAATTTATTG
>NZ_LFCV01000049.1 GCF_001037465.1 Xenorhabdus khoisanae | reverse complement strand
ATAAATATTGGCCTTTTTCTGCTCGTGTCCTGGGCTTTCAATATCCAAATCATAAAGACGCTGCCCATCAACAAGGGCAACACGCAACTCTTCTTGTTGAGTTGCGTTGATTAACATTCTTTTCATTCTAACTTACTCATTATTTTTTACATTAATATAGAGCTGCGAGTAAAAAAGAGATGCGCTACTGGTTACCGATGGCCTCGTGTCTTTTACAAAACCGCCAGCCTCACGGCTATCGTTTGTATAGAGGCGCCTATTTGTCGGTGAGCCTGAATTTCATTTAAATACAGCACTCTTTATTTGGGACACTGTAATAAACTGGTACAGATTTTACCCAATCCAGT
Organism: Xenorhabdus khoisanae; assembly: GCF_001037465.1. GTDB lineage: Bacteria > Pseudomonadota > Gammaproteobacteria > Enterobacterales > Enterobacteriaceae > Xenorhabdus > Xenorhabdus khoisanae. The sequence goes on along the minus strand of NZ_LFCV01000049.1, from coordinate 17,522 downwards.
AAGCTGCAACTCGCAGCCCATAAATTGTTTACTTAAACATTACGTCTTACGCCATTGCTGCGTTTTTGTTCAAGCAAACAGATAACAAACAATTTCAATCTTGCCATTCATAGTTTAGTAAACTGTGGCCAGAAAGCATTATTCCATTGCTATTGGGGTGATAGCAAGGTGACTTTATCGCTTTGCGGCTTTTTTATTAGGAAATAGTGATAAGTTGTTAATCTTTAGTCTTTATCCTAAGACACTTGGAATAATGAAGTAAAAAAATATGGATGTTATTTAGTCATATTTAAAAATGAGTGGCACTATGTTTGTTGGATAATTAGAATCTCGCCCATGAAAACAAATAATCAAATTGTACAGTTTGTCACGATTGATGACGATGAAGCCGGTCAGCGAATTGATAACTTTTTGCTGGCTCGTTTAAAAGGTGTACCTAAGAGCATGATCTATCGAATCTTGCGAAAAGGTGAAGTTCGAGTTAACAAGGGAAGAATCAAGCCTGAATATAAATTGACCGCAGGCGACATTATCAGAATCCCACCTGTCAGGGTTGCGGAAAAGCAGGCCCCCCCTGTATCTGCGAAACTGGATAAAGTGGCTGCTCTGGCAGAGTGTATTTTGTATGAAGACGACCATATTCTGGTCATTAATAAACCCTCTGGAACGGCAGTACACGGTGGTAGTGGGCTGAGTTTCGGGGTGATCGAGGGATTGCGTGCTCTGCGCCCGGAAGCACGTTTCCTTGAGTTGGTGCATCGTCTTGATCGCGATACTTCGGGTATTTTGTTGATTGCCAAAAAGCGCTCTGCGTTGCGGGCACTGCATGAACAATTACGTTTGAAACAGATGCAGAAAGACTATTTGGCTTTAGTACGCGGGCAATGGCAATCTCATTGTAAAGTTGTAGAAGTCCCCTTGTTGAAAAATATCCTGCAAAGTGGGGAAAGGGTGGTAAAAGTCAGCAGTGAAGGCAAACCATCTGAGACGCGTTTTAAAGTTGAAGAGCGGTATGCGTTTGCTACATTAGTGCGGGCAAGCCCGGTTACAGGGCGAACGCATCAGATCCGCGTGCATACTTTACATGCGGGTCATCCTATTGCTTTTGATGATCGCTATGGTGATAGAAGATTTGATGCACAGCTTGCAGAAACAGGCCTTAACCGACTGTTTCTGCATGCAAGTTCATTGAGGTTTACTCACCCATCTACGGGCGAAACGTTACGTTTCGAAGCGCCAATGGATGATAGGTTAAAGCAATGTTTAAAAGTATTGCGGCAAAATAATCATTAAGAACATTCCGTCAGCGGGTTGACCCCCTGACGGATAAGCATGTCTGTCAAAGTAATCAATGGCAATCCGATGAGTGTGTTGGGATCTTTACCGTCTAACCTTTCGAATAACATAATTCCCAGCCCTTCACTTTTAAAACTGCCGGCGCAATTGAAAGGTTTTTCTTTGTTTAAATAGCCAATGATTTCTGTTTCAGTAAGTTCTCTGAAATAAACATTGAATAGCTCACAACGGGTATCTATGTTCCCAGTTTTGCTATTTAACAGTGTAATCCCCGTATAAAAGGTGACACACTGTCCACTGGCTTTTTGGAGTTGAATGAAAGCGTTTTCAAAATCATGGGGTTTACCTGTAATTTTGTTATCTAAAACGCAAACTTGATCTGAACCTATAATAAGATGGTTGGAATAATTTAACTGTAATGAACTGGCTTTTGTCTGTGCTAGCCGCATGACTAACTTTTCCGGACTTTCGTTTTCCTGCGGACTTTCATCAATATCGGGAGAGGCACAAGTAAAAGGCAATCCTATTTTTTCCAGTAATAGGCGGCGATACACAGAAGTTGATGATAAAACAATCGGAAGCATCATTTTTCCATAAAATACGTAGAGAAATATTCGCAGACATTTTAAACTATACGCCGCTTAATAAGCGAATATTTGGCGGAAAGGTGCAGATGTGTGGCCTTTTTCTTTGACTATGTCTCATTACAAAGATAATATGCGCGCCTTATGCAAAAGGTAAAATTACCCCTGACCATCGATGCGCTTCGAGCAGCTCAGAAAAGATTGGACTACCAAGGTAGTTATTCTGCTGGGCAAGTTTCTCGTATTGCAGAATCCGTGGTCAGTGTGGATAGTGATGTAGATAACTCATTATCATTTGAAATTGATAATCAGCGTCTGGCAGTTGTAAAAGGACATTCTTATGTGGATGTCACGCTTCGTTGTCAGCGTTGTGGCAGTAATTTCAGTCATCATGTTCACACAACGTATTGTTTTAGTCCGGTCGTCAATGATGAGAGGGCTGAGGCATTACCGGAAGAGTATGAGCCAATTAACGTTAATGAATTTGGCGAAATAGATTTGCTGGCAATGATTGAAGATGAAATAATTCTATCTCTGCCGGTGGTTCCGGTACATGATTCTGAACACTGTGAAGTGTCCGACGCGGACATGGTATTTGGTGTTCTGCCTCTTGAAGCAGAAAAACCAAACCCATTTGCCGTATTAGCCAGTTTAAAGAAAAGTACTTAAGGAGTAAGGTCAATGGCCGTACAACAGAATAAACCAACTCGTTCTAAACGTGGTATGCGTCGTTCTCATGACGCACTGACTGCAACACATGTCTCTGTAGACAAAACTTCTGGTGAAACTCACCTGCGTCACCATGTGACTGCTGATGGCTACTACCGTGGCCGCAAGGTAATCAACAAGTAATTTCAGCTAACTATTAGCAAGTTGATATCTTGGCTAATCTAACCTTAGCGTTAGATGCAATGGGCGGGGACTTTGGTCCTCGCGTCACGGTGCCTGCTGCATTGCAGGCACTGGCATCTAATCCACAACTAAAATTGTTGTTGGTCGGTAATCCCGAAACCATCTCTCCTTTGCTTGCAAATAAAAATGCTGAGTTGCTCAGCCGCTTGCAAATTATCCCTGCGGAACACGTTGTTTCCAACGATGTAAGGCCTTCTCAGGCTATTCGTTCCAGCCATGGTACTTCAATGCGTATTGCTCTGAATTTAGTTAAATCGGGTGAAGCGCAAGCCTGTGTCAGTGCAGGGAATACAGGAGTTTTGATGGGATTAGCCAAAGTGATGCTTAAATCCATAGAAGGAATTGAACGGCCTGCGTTAATGACAGTGGTACCCAATCTGAAACAGCAGAAGACCGTTGTATTGGATTTAGGCGCTAATATTAATTGTAATAGCGATATGTTAGTTCAGTTTGCGATTATGGGCGCCGTAATGGCGGAGTATGTTGCCGGGATTAATAATCCTCGTGTTGCATTACTCAATATCGGGGAAGAGGAATCCAAAGGGCTGGACAATATCCGCGAAGCTGCTATGACCTTACGCAATAGCTCGGCAATTAACTATATAGGTTATGTGGAAGGAAATGAGCTACTGACAGGCAAAGCTGATGTGCTCGTATGTGACGGCTTCGCAGGTAATGTTACGCTGAAGACAATGGAAGGTGCGATCAGAGTGATTTTATCTCTGGTAAAATCACCGGGTGGTCAGCAGAAAAATTCATCTTGGTTGATGAAAATATTCAAGATGAAGATATTCAAAAAATGGTTGTTGAAACAGCTAACTAAGCGGTTTGGGCATCTAAACCCTGATCAATATAACGGAGCAACGTTAATAGGGTTGCGTGGCATCGTCATAAAAAGTCACGGTGCTGCCAATGAACATGCGTTTAAGGCTGCTATTGATCAAGCAGTTCAGGCTGTAGAAAAACAAGTTCCTGACAGAATCGCTGCCCGGTTGGATGCAGTATTACCCAAGAGTGAATAAAACATAAATGTATACAAAAATCTTAGGTACGGGCAGTTATTTGCCTGCGCAGGTGCGTACTAACGCAGATTTGGAAAAAATGGTGGATACGTCTGACGAGTGGATCGTCACTCGTACTGGCATTCGTGAACGCCGTATTGCAGCTGAAGATGAAAACGTTGCAGTTCTGGGGTTTAAAGCCGCTGAAAAAGCCATTGAAATGGCGGGTATCGATAAAACACAAATTGATTTAATTGTTGTTGCGACAACAAGCTCAACTCACGCTTTCCCAAGTGCTGCTTGCCAAATTCAGCAGTTATTAGGGATTCAAGGCGTTGCAGCTTTTGATGTTGCGGCAGCATGCGCGGGCTTTACTTACGCGTTAAGCATCGTCGATAAATTTATTAAAACTGGTGCCGCCAAGCATGCATTGGTGATTGGTTCCGACATTATTTCAAGAGTTGTAGATCCTGAAGATCGCAGTACAATTATCCTGTTTGGTGATGCTGCGGGAGCAATGGTGGTCGGGGCTTCAGAGGAGCCAGGTATACTATCTACCCATCTTCATGCTGATGGTCGTTATGGTGATTTGTTGTCGTTGCCTCATCAGAGCCGAGTGAAGGGCGATACACCAGCATACGTTACGATGGTTGGTAATGAAGTCTTTAAGGTTGCCGTCCGTGAATTGGCTAATATCGTTGATGAGACATTGGAAGCTAATAACTTGGCTCATACCCAGCTTGATTGGCTGGTTCCTCATCAAGCCAATTTGCGCATTATTTCGGCGACAGCCAAGAAATTAAATATGGCAATGGATAAAGTGGTTATCACATTGGATCGTCATGGTAATACTTCGGCTGCGTCTGTTCCGACAGCGTTCGATGAAGCGGTGCGTGATGGAAGAATCCAACGTGGCCAGCTCATCTTACTTGAAGCATTCGGCGGTGGCTTTACCTGGGGCTCAGCGCTAGTACGTTTTTAATTTAACAGGAAGATAGACATGTCTGATTTTGCAATGGTGTTTCCCGGTCAAGGTTCTCAATCTTTGGGTATGTTGGCGGATTTGGCCTCAGAATTCCCGATGGTTGAGCAGACCTTCGCAGAAGCTTCTGCGGTTTTGGGATATGATTTATGGGCATTGGTTCAGCAAGGGCCAGCAGAAGAACTGAACAAAACGTGGAAAACCCAACCTGCGTTGTTGGCTGCTTCAGTGGCGATTTGGCGAGTATGGCAGGAAAAGGGAGGAAAAGCTCCTTCCATGATGGCGGGCCATAGCCTTGGCGAATATTCAGCGCTGGTTTGTGCTGGCGTGATTGAATTCCAGCAGGCCATCAAGCTCGTTGAGTTGCGTGGAAAGCTGATGCAAGACGCTGTACCGGAAGGGCGAGGAGCGATGTATGCCATTATCGGTTTGGATAATGAAACCATTGCAAAGGCATGTGAAGAATCAGCACAGGGTCAGGTAGTTTCCCCTGTTAATTTTAATTCGCCGGGTCAGGTAGTGATCGCAGGTGACAAAGAGGCCGTAGAGCGTGCGGGAGCCGCATGTAAAGCGGCTGGCGCAAAACGCGCATTGCCTCTGGCTGTTAGTGTGCCTTCGCATTGTGCACTCATGAAATCTGCAGCCGGGCAATTGGCTTCTGCGTTACAAGAGGTTGTGTTTAACCAGCCACAGTTCCCTGTCGTCAATAATGTTGATGTAAAAGTAGAACAATCTGCCGATGCTATCCGCGACGCGCTGGTTCGTCAGTTGTATAATCCTGTACGCTGGGCAGAGTCAGTTGAATATATTGCTGAACAGAATATTGAACAACTGTTGGAAATTGGGCCGGGTAAAGTATTGACTGGGTTAACTAAACGAATTGTTGATACTTTAAATGCTGTAGCAGTAAATGATGTATCATCACTCACAGTTGCTCTGAATAAATGACTGAGGAAAACATGAGCTTTGATGGAAAAATTGCACTGGTCACTGGCGCTAGCCGTGGTATAGGTCGCGCGATTGCTGAATTATTGGCTGCACGTGGTGCATGTGTTGTTGGCACTGCAACCAGTGAAAAGGGAGCAGAAGAAATCAGCTCCTACCTTGGTGATAAAGGCAAAGGTTTTGTACTGAATGTCACAGATTCAGAATCCATTGAAAATGCACTATCGAATATTCGTGCTGAATTTGGTGAAATAGACATATTGGTTAATAATGCTGGCATCACTCGTGATAACTTGTTGATGCGCATGAAAGATGATGAGTGGCAAGATATTATTGACACGAATCTTTCTTCGATTTTTCGTCTGTCAAAAGCAGTAATGCGCTCTATGATGAAAAAACGTTATGGACGTATTATTTCCATTGGATCTGTTGTTGGGACGATGGGAAATGCAGGGCAGGCGAATTACACGGCAGCGAAAGCAGGAGTTATTGGTTTTAGTAAATCATTGGCTCGTGAAGTCGCTTCTCGTGGCATCACCGTCAACGTTGTTGCACCTGGTTTTATCGAAACAGATATGACCAAGGCATTGACAGACGAACAACGTGCAGGTATTTCTGCTGGAATTCCTGCTAATCGTCTCGGTGATGCAAAAGAAATTGCCAGTGCTGTAGCGTTTCTTGCTTCTGATGAGGCCGCTTACATTACGGGTGAAACATTGCATGTCAATGGTGGCATGTACATGATCTAAAAATGAGCGAACCCTCTGTTTTTGATGCGCTTTTTGTACAAAAAGAAGCAGAAAGAAGCAGATTGTGGTTCGACCAGCCGGGATTTGGTTGCATCTTTTCCTGTATTTTATAAACTACGAAAACCATCGCAAAAGCGAGTTTTGATAGGAAATTTAATAGTATGAGCACTATCGACGAACGCGTTAAGAAAATCATCGTTGAACAACTGGGTGTTAAAGAGGAAGAAGTTGTGAACACAGCTTCATTTGTTGATGACTTGGGCGCTGATTCTCTTGACACAGTTGAACTGGTAATGGCTCTGGAAGAAGAGTTCGATATCGAGATCCCAGACGAAGAAGCTGAAAAAATCACCACAGTTCAGGCTGCTATTGACTACGTTGAAAACGCAGGTAAATAAGCACACTTACCTAGGCGGTCATTCGACCGCCTATGTTTTTCGTCCTAAATTTTTTCCCTCCCTGGAGGATAACCGTGTCTAAGCGTCGAGTAGTCGTGACCGGACTAGGCATGTTATCTCCTGTCGGCAACACAGTAGAATCTGCTTGGAATGCTGTTTGTGCCGGACAGAGTGGTATCGGCCTTATCGAACATTTTGACGCCTCTAACCATGCAACTAAATTTGCTGGTGTGGTGAAGAATTTTAATCATGAAGATTTCAAACTTTCGCGCAAAGAAGCACGGAAGATGGATCTCTTTATTCAGTATGGTATTGCTGCCGGCATACAAGCCGTTGAAGATGCAGGAATCGAAGTAACAGAAGCCAATGCTAGCCGCTTTGGTGCTGCTATTGGTTCTGGTATTGGTGGTTTGGGCCTGATTGAAGAAAACCATAGTACATTGCTTTCGGCGGGGCCTCGCAAGGTCAGCCCATTCTTTGTACCTTCAACCATTATTAATATGGTGGCAGGCCATCTGAGCATCCTTTATGGTCTGCGTGGCCCTAGCATTTCCATCGCAACCGCGTGTACTTCTGGTGTACATAATATCGGTCATGCGGCTCGTATCATTGCTTATAATGATGCTGATATTATGCTGGCGGGTGGTGCAGAGAAAGCCAGCACAGAATTTGGTATTGCCGGATTTGGTGCTGCACGAGCATTATCAACCCGTAACGATAATCCTCAGGGTGCAAGTCGTCCTTGGGATAAAGATCGTGATGGTTTTGTTCTGGGCGATGGCGCAGGTGTTGTCGTTCTTGAAGAATATGAACACGCCAAACAGCGTGGTGCAAAAATCTATGCTGAAGTTGTTGGCTTTGGCATGAGTAGTGATGCTTACCACATGACATCACCTCCTGAAGATGGAGCCGGTGCTGCTTTAGCGATGGAAAATGCCCTGAAAGATGCGGGTATTTCACCAGAGCAGGTGGGTTACATTAATGCTCATGGCACTTCAACACCAGTTGGTGATATTGCAGAAGCTCGCGCGGTTGAGTCTGTTTTTGGTGAAGGCACCAAGGTATTGGTGAGTTCAACCAAATCCATGACAGGCCACTTGCTGGGAGCTGCGGGAGCGGTTGAATCTATTTTCACTATTCTTTCCCTGCGTGATCAGATTGTTCCTCCGACCATTAATTTGGAAAATCAGGATGAGAACTGTCATTTGGATTTAGTTCCAGGTGAAGCGCGTAAAGTTGAAGGAATGGAATACGCATTGTGTAACTCTTTCGGCTTCGGTGGCACTAATGGGTCATTGATCTTCCGCAAGATCTAAAAACGCTTTGTGTTTATAAAGAGCCTCAACATTTGTTGGGGCTTTTTTACACTTGTTTTCTGACTGATTGTTTTTTTATGGTTTTTTGCACTGCCCGGACACCTATACTATTATAACGCCCCTTAATAGTTGAGGTTATCACGCCTTTTTATCGAAAATAAGAAGTTAAAATGACGTATTGGATTAATGGCAATCAGTGTGACCAATTGCCTGTGAATGATCGCTCGGTACAATTTGGTGATGGTTGCTTTACCACAATAAGAGTTGAGCAAGAACAGCCCGCTTTGTTATCTTTGCATATAAAACGATTGCAAAAAGGCGTTGAAAAACTGTTTATGCCAGCACTGGATTGGACGCAGCTTGAGAATCATATTAAACAAGTCGTGCAAGGATGTGAATCGGGTGTTCTGAAGGTTATTCTTTCCAGAGGAGCCGGAGGGCGTGGTTATGGTATTGACCATGAAATTGAACCCACAAAGATTCTCTCTTTGAACCCATATCCAGCACAATATATTACCTTGCGTCAAAATGGTGCTGAGTTGGCGCTTAGCCCGATTTCCATGGGGATTAATCCCTACCTTGCAGGTATCAAGCACTTGAATCGCTTGGAACAAGTTTTGATCAAAAGATTCATTGAACAATCCAAAGTGGATGAAGCACTGGTGCTTGATAGTGATGGTCTATTGGTTGAGTGTTGTACTGCTAATATTTTTTGGCGAAAAGGAAAAAATGTTTATACGCCTGATCTCAGCCAGTGTGGTGTGGAAGGGATTATGCGGCAAAAAATAATCGAATTATTGGTAGACAGTGATTATAGCCTGTCATTTGTTATGCGTTATCCTGAAGCACTGTCTCATGCCGATGAAGTGATTATCTGTAATTCTCTGATGCCAGTGGTTCCAGTAAATCAAATTCAAGCACACAAATATCAACCTGCGTGGAAGTATCAATCAAGAGAGCTGCATGAGTATTTATTACCAGAATGTTTAACACTTTAATTTTTAATTAAATAAGGTTTAAGGTTTTAGCTATTTAGTACTCATCATTGAAGCACACATAAAAGTGATTACCGAATGAAACTAAAAAAGCGCATTCTCATTCTACCCGGATTGATTATCGCAATCGCTGTGATCGTCTTCTTTTCTTTTGTGAAAAAAATAGAAAACTTTGCAGATCAGGATATTAATCTTAATCAAGAGCTTATATTTACTGTGCCGGCGGGTACAGGGCGTACAGGTCTGGAAACCTTACTGATCCAGCAGAAATTAATTGAAGATAATCGATTACTGCCGTGGTTATTTCGGCTTCAGCCTGAACTGGCAAAATTTAAGGCGGGAACTTATCGTTTGCAAAAAGGGATGTCCTTAAGAGCCGTTTTGCAGTTGTTTGCCAGTGGTAAAGAAACCCAATTTACTATCCGTTTTGTGGAGGGGAGCCGCCTTTCTGATTGGTCAAAAATTTTGCAGAATGCGCCATACTTAAAGCATGAAGCGGAAAGTAAAACTGCGCAGGAGCTGGCTGATGCATTAGGAATAAAAGAGGGAGAATCACTGGAAGGATGGTTTTACCCCGATACCTATATGTATACAGCGGGTACGAGTGATGTGGAATTACTCAAGCGAGCGCATAACAAAATGAAAACGGTACTGGAGCAGGAGTGGAAAAACCGCGGAACGAGTCTCCCGTATAAGAATGCTTATGAGATGTTGATCATGGCATCCATCATCGAAAAAGAGACAGCAATTGAATCTGAACGCACTAAAGTGGCTTCTGTATTCTTGAACCGTCTACGGTTAAAGATGCGGTTACAGACTGATCCGACAGTGATTTACGGCTTGGGAGATAAATACACAGGTACGATTTTTCGCAGTAATCTCACTACCCTTACGCCGTACAATACCTATATGATTGATGGATTGCCGCCAACACCTATTGCTATGCCAGGTTTGGCTTCGATTAAGGCAGCAGCCCATCCTGCTGTCACTGAGTATTTATATTTTGTTGCGAATGGCGATGGCGGCCATACATTCACGACTAATCTGGTGGCACACAATAAGGCGGTAACTCTTTATCGTCAGAAGTTAAAGCAGGATAAATGAACAGCAAATTTATTGTAATCGAAGGGCTTGAGGGCGCAGGAAAAACGACTGCGATCCAAACAATTGTTGATACGTTGAAACAGTATGGTATTTCTGACCTGATGTTTACCCGTGAACCTGGTGGAACCCCATTAGCAGAAAAGTTACGTCAGCTAATTAAACAGGGGGTCGAAGGCGAATCACTGACAGATAAAGCAGAAGTATTGATGCTTTATGCTGCGAGAGTTCAATTGGTAGAAAATATCATCAAACCAGCGTTATCCAAGGGAACTTGGGTTGTTGGTGATCGTCATGACCTTTCTTCTCAAGCTTATCAGGGGGGTGGTCGCGGTATTGATCAAAACCTGATGGCATCATTGCGCAAAGCTGTGTTAGGTGATTTTCATCCTGATTTGACTATCTATCTTGATTTACCTCCAGAAGTAGGTTTACAGCGTGCGCGTGAACGTGGTGAATTGGATCGTATTGAAAAAGAATCGTTGGATTTTTTCAATCGCACACGTGAAAGGTATCTCGAATTAGTGACAGATAATGACAACATCAGAAAGGTGGATGCCACTCAGCCATTAGAGAAAGTGCAGGATGATATTCGTCATACCTTACTTAATTGGTTAAAAGAACAGGAAACTCAGGCATGAATTGGTATCCGTGGCTTAATCATGCGTACCGTCAATTAGTTGAATTCCATCAACAAGGGCGGGGGCATCACGCCATTTTACTTCATGCGCATGAAGGAACGGGTGCAGATGCATTATTGTATGGATTAAGCCGCTGGTTAATGTGCCAGAATAAGCAGGGTCTGAAAAGCTGTGGCAAATGTCACGGCTGCCATTTAATGTTGGCAGAAACCCATTCTGACTGGCATGTTCTTGCTCCTGAAAAGGGAAAAAATATCATTGGAGTGGATGCCGTGCGTCAGCTTAGCGAAAAACTCTATGAGCATTCCCAGCAAGGAGGAGCAAAAATTGTCTGGTTGCCATCAGCAGAATCCCTGACTGATGCTGCTTCCAATGCCTTACTGAAAACATTGGAAGAGCCGCCTCAAAACACGTATTTTCTGTTGCGGTGTCAGCATCCCACAAATTTGCTGGCAACACTGCGTAGTCGTTGTTTTTACTACTTTCTGCCTGCGCCTGAAAATTCTATAGGGCTTTACTGGCTGAAAAATCAGCTTCCGTCCGTATCATCGCTGGATGCGCAGACAGCGTTAAGACTTTCTCAGGGAGCGCCACTGGCAGCGGAAAAATTGCTTCAGACTGAAAAATGGCATCAAAGAAATTCACTTTGTCAGGCGATTACACAGGCATTGCATAATTGTGATACCTTGCCACTTTTGCCATTGTTGAATCGTGATGATGTACAGCAATCCTTGCATTGGTTGATCAGTTTGTTATCAGATGCTGTAAAATATCGGCAGCAAGTGCAACATTATTGCGTTAACCAAGATCAGCAGGCTTTGGTTCATCTCCTTGCCTCTGCTCAAAGCGCGGAAAGATTGGTAAGCACTGTTGATGATTGGATACGTTGTCGTCATCAATTATTATCTGTGGTGGGTATCAATCGTGAATTATTGCTGACAGAACAATTACTCAATTGGGAAAAGCAACTCGGCCTCACACAGTAACCTATTTAGATATGAGCATATTATGTTTTTAGTTGATTCACATTGTCATCTCGATTGCCTTGATTATGAAACGCTGCACAAAAGTGTAGATGATGTCGTGGCTAAAGCCGCAGAACGCGATGTTAAGTATATGTTGGCAGTAGCGACTACATTGCCTGGGTTTCAACAAATGAAAAGCTTGATTGGCAAACGGGAAAATGTAGCGTACTCCTGTGGCATTCACCCATTGAATCTGGATGAAGGTTATAATTTTGAGGAACTTGCCCGTTTGGCTGCGGACGAGGATGTCATCGCAATGGGTGAAACGGGGTTGGATTATTATTATCAGAAAGAAAACGCTGAACTCCAGAGAACATCATTTCGTGAGCATATCCGTATCGGTCGTGAACTAAACAAGCCAGTGATTGTGCATACCCGTGAGGCAAGGGACGATACACTGATGGTGTTGCGGGAAGAGAAAGTGCAAGAATGTGGTGGTGTTTTGCACTGCTTCACAGAAGATAAAGAAACAGCAAGGGCTTTGCTTGATTTAGGATTTTATATCTCTTTTTCTGGTATTGTTACTTTCCGCAATGCAGAGCAGATCCGCGAAGCGGCAAGATTTGTACCACTTGACCGCATTTTGGTGGAAACTGACTCACCTTATTTAGCACCTGTTCCCTATCGCGGTAAACAGAATCAACCTGCTTATGTGCGTGATGTTGCTGAATATATGGCAGTTTTAAAAGGCGTTAGTATTGAAGAGTTGGCAGCAGTGACCACAAAAAACTTTTGTGAACTGTTTCATGTCAATATTGCATAAAATTAAGTGGAAAAGGAGAAATAAGATGGCAGAAGAAACTATTTTTAGCAAAATTATTCGCCGTGAAATTCCTGCTGATATTATTTATCAGGATGATTTAGTCACAGCATTCCGTGATATTTCCCCACAAGCACCGTCACATATTTTAATTGTTCCCAATGTGCTGATTCCGACTGTTAATGATGTCACCGCTGAGAATGAGCTTGCCTTGGGGCGTTTATTTACGGTTGCAGCAAAAATAGCGAAAGATGAAGGTATTGCAGAAGATGGCTATCGCTTGATTATGAACTGTAATCGTCACTCTGGTCAGGAAGTTTTCCATATCCATATGCATTTAGTGGGTGGACGACCACTAGGCCCGCTTTTGGCAAAATAATATTATTCATGAGTATCGGTACAAGGTAGCGATGTAACTGGGGTAGATTAATGAAAAGAATTCTCTTTGTTATATTATCAGCAATGTTGCTGGCAAGTTGTGTAATTGAAAAAACGCAACAGCCTGCTCCTGTTACGCCAGTGGAACCAAAGAAAAAACAGGAACCGCCAGTAAAACCATCGGAAAAAGTTCCTCAGCCCCCTAAGGTCCAGTCTATTAATTGGAATAGTGTTGTCCAGCCATTGGTGGAGCAAATGGTTGAGGCCAACGGAGTGGAAGCAGGAAAAGTATTGCTTGTTGATTCTGTCAAAAACAATACCAATGGCTCATTACGGACACTGAAAGCGACAGATGCGATTACGGATGCAATCAGTAATAAACAAGTCTTTCAGGTTGTTCCGAAATCTCAAGTTTATACTGCTCGGCAGGCTTTGGGGTTGTCATCGGAAGATAGCTTGGGGTTACGCAGTAAATCGATTGGTCTCGCGCGTTATTTGAACGCTGATTATGTTTTGTATACCGCAATTTCCAGCCACAATGGTCAGCGTGACATAGAGATGCAACTGTTGCTGGTTAAAACCGGTGAGATACTCTGGTCTGGTCGCGGTGACGTTAACTAACCATCATTCTTTGTTAAAGATGTTGTCTCAGCAATGGCCTGATACTCCAGTAGATTCCTGGAAAATTAGGCCATTATCGGGTCTGACACAGGCAAGTTATTACATTACGGATGGTGTTCGTCAGATGGTTGGACGCGCACAAACATCATATAGTGGTACGTTGGGAGTAAACCGTCAGCGGGAAAAGCAGATTTTGCGTAGATTATCCCCTACTGGTGTTGCACCTAAGGTACTGGCGATGAACGAAACTTGGTTATTGCTGGAATGGTTCACGGGAACAAAAGTAGACGCTGATACATTGAGTTCACCAGCTATGCAGCAATCATTGGCTCAAACGCTTGCCATTCTTCACAGCCACTCTCTATTGGGCTATCCCCTTAAACTCAAGCAGCAAATTGCATATCAATGGCAGCAAATAGATCGGAGACGTCTATCCCCTCGTTGGTTACGCCTGCATAAATTATTTATGACTGCCAGAATGCCTGCCACATTAAAAATCGCTCCGGCTCATATGGATGTTCACCCTGATAATCTGTTAATGACTGAAGATGGGCTAAAATTGATCGATTGGGAATATGCTGCTGATGTTGATATTGGCTTCTCATTGGCTGTTCTGTTTAAAGGAAATCAATGGGATAAACTACAGCAAAAAACCTTTTTGAATTACTATTGTATCCAAATGTCAGGGTATTCAGATATCCAACGATTACAGCAGCAGATTGAACGATGGGAGCCGTGGGTTAGATACATGATGCTGATGTGGTATGAAGTGCGCTGGCAGCAAACGAAAGAGCAGCAATTTTTATCACTGGCGTATCCTTTGCGCCATGCTTTTAAACTGTCGTAACAAATTGACACTGGCGTAGTGCGCTGGTGGAATTTCAATTAACGATAATATGGCAACCAATAAAAAGAAGTGAGGAATGCTATGGGTCCAGTAATGTTAGATGTTGTTGGCTATGAATTGGATAATGAAGAACGCGAAATTCTGCAACATCCATTAGTGGGCGGTTTAATTCTGTTTACCCGCAATTTCCACGATACAAAACAATTACGTGAATTAATTCGTCAAATTCGCGAAGCTTCTCATCATCGTCTGGTGATTGCAGTGGATCAGGAAGGCGGGCGTGTTCAGCGGTTTCATGAAGGTTTCACTCGTTTACCAGCAGCCCAGTCGTTTGCCTGTATGAATGATTTGCTTATGGGGGCACATTTGGCAAAAGAGTCTGGTTGGCTGATGGCATCAGAAATGATCGCAATGGATATCGATATCAGTTTTGCGCCAGTGTTGGATTTGGGGCATAAATGTACGGCAATTGGGGAGCGTTCATTTCATGAAGAGCCTGAGCCTGCAATGGTTATGGCAGAAAAATTTATTAAGGGCATGCATTCTGCGGGGATGAGATCGACGGGGAAACATTTTCCGGGACATGGGGCAGTGACGGCGGACTCTCATAAAGAAACACCGAGGGACAACCGTTCAATGGATGCCATTAATTGTCACGATATGGTGATATTCCGCGATTTTATCCAGCGTAATCTACTGGATGCCATCATGCCTGCCCATGTTATTTACCCTCAGGTAGATCATCGCCCTGCTAGTGGTTCACCGTATTGGCTGAAATCTATATTGCGTGAGCAACTGGGTTTTGAAGGTGTCATTTTTTCTGATGATTTATCAATGGAAGGTGCCGCAGTGATGGGTAGTTACTCCGAGCGCGCAAAAGCTTCATTGAATGCGGGTTGTGACATGATCTTAGTGTGTAACAATCGGGAAGGGGCTGTCAGTGTACTGGATAACCTTCCGCTTATCGGCTCAGGTAAAGTCACACGGTTATATCATCAAGGTAAACAATTTAGTCTGGAAGAATTGCAGAAATCTGACCGTTGGCAACAGGCTAATAAAGCTTTGCATGGTCTGTGCGAAAAATGGCTAAGATGTGAATCATGATTGAATAATATAGACTTATTTCAATAAAGTCGGGAATAGGAGTGCCATTGGTGATCTTATTCCTTACTTCTCTTCAACTCATCTTTCTCTCCGATAGTATAATATTTTACCCTGAAAATCTCATCTTCACACAATATTAACATTTACAATGTTAATTATTCATAAATCTGCTTTATGTCTAATTAATTGAAAATTATCATACAAATTTTGTGATTGTTGTCTAATTAATCAAAAGAATTTAATTAAAGCTATTTTTGGTATGACCGACTGACCTGCCATGATATTCTGGTGATATTTGCAGTATGAAATTTGTTTAGCTTGGTGTTATTTAAGGACGTTATTCAAGGTTTTTGCTCAAAAAAGTGAGTTAGCACCTTACATAACATTATGTTGTATTTTCAGTGGGGTAGTCATGACAACGCCAAAGACAAGAATTGTCATCATTGGTGGGGGCGCTGGTGGTTTAGAGCTGGCAACGCGTTTGGGACATAAATTGGGCCGTAAGCAAAAAGCCGAAATTACTTTGGTGGATCGCAACAACAGCCATTTATGGAAACCGTTATTACATGAAGTAGCAACAGGTTCCCTGGATGATGGTGTTGATGCACTGAGCTATTTAGCGCATGCCAGCAACCATTATTTCAATTTTCAGCTAGGTACGCTCACGGATATTAACCGTGAAGAGAAAAAAATCACTTTGGCTGCAATCCGTGATGAAGGCAGTGATTTGTTGGTACCAGAGCGTGAGCTGGTCTACGACATTCTTGTCATGGCATTGGGCAGTCAGTCGAATGATTTTGGGACGGCTGGAGTGAAGGAAAACTGTATTTTCCTTGATAATCCGCAGCAGGCACATCGTTTCCACAATGAGATGCTGAATTTATTCCTGAAATACTCTGCAAATCAATGTGCGGAAGAAAAAGTGAATATCGCGATTGTTGGTGGCGGCGCAACGGGTGTTGAACTTTCTGCTGAGCTATATAATGCGGTCAAGCAGCTTCATAGTTATGGTTTTGAAAGCCTGAGTTCAGATGCTTTAAATGTGACTCTGGTTGAAGCTGGTGAGCGAATTTTGCCTGCATTGCCGACACGTATTTCTGGTGCGGCGCATCAAGAATTGACTAAGCTTGGCGTCAAGGTCTTAACCAAGACAATGGTGACCAGTGCCGATGAATACGGTCTGAATACTAAAGATGGTGAGCAGATCAAAGCTTCCCTGATGGTCTGGGCGGCAGGAATTAAAGCACCGGACTTTATGAAAGACATTGGCGGATTGGAAACAAACCGTATTAACCAATTAGTTGTGAAACCAACTTTGCAAACCACACTGGACGATCGTATTTTCGCCATTGGGGATTGTGCATCATGCCCGAAAAAAGAAGGTGGATTTGTCCCTCCTCGAGCTCAGTCCGCTCACCAAATGGCAAGCCGTTGTTATGATAATATTCTGGCATTATTGAATGAAAAACCATTGAAAGAATATGTTTATAAAGATCATGGTTCATTGGTTTCATTATCGAAGTTCAGTACGGTTGGTAGCCTGATGGGGAACTTAATGCGTGGATCAATGATGGTGGAAGGCCGTATTGCCCGTATAGTTTATATCTCCTTGTATCGTATGCACCAAGTAGCTTTGCACGGATATATTAAAACAGGCTTGATGATGTTGGTTGGTGGAATTAACCGTGTTATTCGTCCACGGTTGAAGTTACACTAATTAGCTGAGAGAGTTGACTGAAAATGGCTCATCTAGGCATAATTAACCCAGATGAGCCATTTGCCTGCCTATTATACCCTTCGTCTTTCAAGTTGCCTCTTTGTTGGCTGCACTCACTCACCCCGGTCACATAGTTATCTATGCTCCCGG
>NZ_LFCV01000048.1 GCF_001037465.1 Xenorhabdus khoisanae | reverse complement strand
AGGTAGAAAAAGGTTCAAAAAAATCCCTCGATTAAATCGAGGGATTTGTGTAGAAGAGACAGAGCTTGGCAGGGGGTTCCGTAGAGCTTTCAGCTATAAAGCCGCTATAAAAACCCCTTTTGATTTGTTAAAACACCTTGCGGTCTGGCAACTGCAAAAGTGAATCAAGAAATCGAAAGGGGGTCCCACAATGAGGGATGAGAAGAGCTTAGCGCATACTCGATGGAACTGTAAATATCACATAGTCTTTGCGCCAAAATACCGAAGGCAGGTGTTCTACGGAGAAAAACGTAGAGCGATAGGTAGCATATTAAGAAAATTATGTGAATGGAAAAACGTGAACATTCTGGAGGCGGAATGTTGTGTGGATCACATCCACATGCTTCTGGAAATCCCACCAAAGATGAGTGTGTCGAGTTTTATGGGGTATCTGAAGGGGAAAAGTAGCCGGATGCTTTATGAGCGATTTGGTGATCTTAAATACAAATATCGTAATCGTGAGTTTTGGTGTCGGGGGTATTACGTTGATACAGTGGGAAAAAATACA
Organism: Xenorhabdus khoisanae; assembly: GCF_001037465.1. Lineage (GTDB taxonomy): Bacteria > Pseudomonadota > Gammaproteobacteria > Enterobacterales > Enterobacteriaceae > Xenorhabdus > Xenorhabdus khoisanae. Next base: position 29,199 of record NZ_LFCV01000048.1, on the reverse strand, counting down.
GTTAGGATACAGGAATACATAAGGCACCAACTGGAAGCGGATAAATTGGGAGAACAATTATCGATCCCATATCCAGATAGCCCGTTTACGGGCCGTAAGTAATCAATAGAATGCAAATGTCAGATTGCGATGCGCCTGTTAGGGCGCGGCTGGTAAGAGAGCCTTATAGGCGCATATGAAAAACCACCGGCTATGCCGGGGGATACTTATTTGCCCGAATAAAATGTAGTTCCAAGTGTAATCATTATGTGATGAAATTTGAATTTGGCACGTCATTAGACGCCGCCGCGCGCAGTCGTGATCCAGCTGCGTCTGCCCACTAAACGCAGTGCTTTTTATGCACCTGCAAGGGAGCATTCCAGAGGCGCCAATACTGGCACTTGGCGGGTTGTGAGATCCTTTTCGAATTGTGCGAATTGAGGCATAGAATAGTTTTTTATGCAGGAGAATATTACTACGTGAACTCATCAGAAGAACGCAGAATATAGAGGGGGATTTATGTATCTTGCACCAAATATTTTGGCCTTTATCAATCAAGAAGCGGCATGTGGGAGAAACTGGCGACCGGGATACAATACTGGAGCGAATGATCTGTATTTTTCACCAATCCCCGGATGCACTAACCCCGCTGAACAATGGCAACATTTACATCTATCTTATACTTATCAGGATACATTGCATTATTTAGGTGGGAAAGTGAGCATCTTACACAGCATTCATTTATATAAACATGGCCGCTGGAATATACAAGCAATTACACGATTTCCTCGACCTATGCAACTGGCAATAATAAGTGTCCAGATATTTTGGACGCCTCCACCAACAAGATAAAATCTTGTGGCACAGTTAAGCATAATGCCAACAGATTGTATTTTCCGAAGGCTCCGCTGATTCAAAGGAGCCTTCATAAAGTGTGACATGTCACACCATCACAATTGCAATTTTAACTCATGCCAGCCTAATGTAGTCCAACATTGAGAATCACCAGACAAGCAGCACTTTGCCATGGGAAGCGCATCACCGCACTCAGTACCTGCATTTTCTGTTGTAACTCTGAATCCTCTTTACGAATAATCAGCGTGAGATATTCATTGACGTCATAAGGTTCGCGCCCCGGTCGCCTCAATGCACAATTACGCTTTAACATCGCTAGTTGCTGATTATCGAGCAACAATTCTATTTTAGTGGCGCCCGCAGGAAGCTGGCGTTGACGTTGGGCGGCTTTACGTTCTGCGGGGGATTTAGCCATTGTGTTTGTTCTCCCTGATTACCAGCGCGCATGCGGTAAGTGGCACAAAAATATTTTTTCAAATTCTTTTCGTGGTCACTCTTTAATAAACCGTTCTTCATCCAAGAAATTGTCATTATCAAACAATATTACCGTGTCAAAAAAAGCCGGTTCACCCTGTATGCGATTTAAGGTGACCCGGCCTGTCTGCGGTTATGCAAAAAACGGTTTCGGCAATGTACTTTGCGATGTAGCCCACCGCATCGTTCATCGTCATCTTCCTGTAATGCCTTTTTCCGTATAATCTCAACTGCTGCCGCACGGCTGGTCTTATCGGTAAACAACAAAAAATAGAAATATATTGGATGGATATTTTGAAAGACTTAATTGTTAAGATTCTGTATATGAGGCGCTATTGGCTATACCTTTTGTTCTGTTTATAATATTTGCTATTTCGTTTAGCACGTTGCAAAAAGGAATAATCATGACTAAACAGCAACCTATTTCCATCTGGCGCTATCTATTATCGCGTGATGCGATAATGACGATTATTATACCGATAGTGCTTTATAACATTGCTTTTCGATTTGGTAGTGTCGGTATTACTTTATTGCTAACAGGCTTATATTCACTTGTTCTCAAATTTATTAGCAAAACCAAAGGTTCTTTAATTGTTGTTGCATTGATTCTCATCTCAGGCATTAACCATTATCTTTATATTCATGGGCATATGCTATTTGCTATCAAACAAGAAGACGTATTTCTTTCTATTAGTGGGGCTATTTCCACGATAATTGTATTTTGTTTTTATTCATTATCGGGTAGGCCAGTTGTGCAAACACTGGCAGAACAAGCTATGCCGAGATTAAAAACTATTGCGGTTTACGGTACGCCACTCTATGCCAGAGTATGGCATGAAGTTTCTATGGCTTGGATGTTGGTGTTTTTGTTGAAAGCGACAGGGCTTTATGTGCTTTCAGGTAAAGGAGAATTGTCTATTAATAGTCTCATTTTTCTATGTGGCTCTCCGTTAACGCTGTTGATGATACTGTTCAGTTTCTATTGGCCCAGATATCGTTGGAAGTCAAAAAGATAAACCGTCCAACTTAAAAAATAGTTTGGTGAGACACATACGACAGGCATCAATATTTTGGATGAACCCGCATGGCGATGGCCTGATAAACATTGAGTATAAAAAGAGTGTGATTCTTTTCACGCTTTACGTTCGAATAGTACAAAACTAAGAAATATTCCTAAATCAACTAAGACCACAGCTCAAGCCAATTTGTTTCTAGTTCCTTAAACTGCCAAGTAATAACAATACCAACGAAAATTTTCGCTTCTTGCGATTTGCCTTTTTTATTTCCACCTGCATCAAAAAAGGCTCTTCTTCACGTGGTTATCCAAGGAATTCAAATGCTTAAAATTCTAGAACAAATTCGTAAGCCAACACTGGATCTTCCAGTGGAAGTACGCCGCAAAATGTGGTTCAAGCCCTTTATGCAATCGTACCTGGTGGTTTTTATTGGCTATATGGCCATGTATCTGGTGCGTAAAAACTTTAACATTGCCCAAAATGATATGATCTCGACTTATGGTTTGTCGATGACGCAATTGGGGTTAATAGGGTTAGGGTTTTCTATTACCTATGGGATAGGTAAGACCGTTGTTGCCTACTATGCGGACGGTAAAAATACTAAACAATTCTTACCATTCATGCTGATTCTATCTGGCCTTGCCATGTTGGGTTTCAGTATGAGTATGGGTAATTCTGGCGTCAGCATTTTCCTGATGGTGGCATTTTATGCATTGAGTGGTTTTTTCCAAAGCATCGGGGGACCTGCCAGCTATTCCACGATTACAAAATGGACTCCCCGCAATAAGCGCGGAAGTTATCTTGGTTTGTGGAATATGTCACATAACGTAGGCGGGGCTGGGGCGGCTGGGGTTGCACTCTTTGGCGCCAATTATTTTTTCAATGGTCATGTAATAGGGATGTTTGTTTTTCCTTCTATTATTGCGCTGATCATTGGCTTTATTGGATTGCGTTATGGCAGCGATTCTCCAGAAAGCTATGGCTTGGGTAAGGTAGAAGAACTATTTGGTGAAACTGTTAGCGAAGAAGATATTGCGGCAGAAGAAAACCAAATGACTAAAAGAGAAATCTTTGTTGAATATGTCTTAAAGAACAAAGTGATTTGGTTACTCTGTTTTGCCAATATTTTCCTTTATATCGTGCGTATTGGTATTGACCAATGGTCAACGGTGTATGCGTATCAGGAATTGGGGCAATCAAAAGAAACTGCTATCACGGGTTTCACCATGTTCGAAATAGGCGCGCTGGTCGGTACGCTAATGTGGGGATATCTCTCAGATTTAGCAAATGGTCGTCGCGCTCTGGTTGCTTGTTTTTCGTTAGGTTTAATTATTGTCTGCCTTGAATTCTATCAAAATGCAACCAGTGAGTTCATGTATTTGGGTTCTCTGTTTGTACTCGGCTTCCTGGTATTTGGCCCACAATTGTTGATAGGTGTGGCGGCTGTTGGTTTTGTACCGAAAAAAGCAATCAGTGTTGCTGATGGTGTTAAAGGAACGTTTGCTTACTTAATTGGTGACAGCTTTGCCAAACTCGGTTTGGGTATGATTGCTGATGGTGTGCCTGTCTTTGGTTTGACGGGGTGGAAAGGAACGTTTGTTGCCCTGGATGCCTCAGCCTTTGTCTGCCTTAGCCTGCTTGTTTTTGTGGCAATTGCGGAAGAAAGAAAAATACGAAAAAGTAAGAAAGCGCAGTAATTCATTCTGAAAAAGTGCATCGATGCTGCTGTATTTCTACAGTAGCATCTTCCCATCACCTTTTACCAAGGTATCATCTATTGCTAAGGCATACCAAGAAAGGTAGTTTAGTTTGATTCTTAATTTGATAATAAATAATGATGATTAAAGTAGCGTTAGTTGATGATCATGTTGTTGTTCGTTCAGGGTTCGCCCAATTGCTGAATCTCGAATCTGATATTGAGGTGGTGGGGGAATTCAGTTCATGTGCTGAAGCCAGACAAGGATTGCCGGGCTCAGGAGCAACAATTTGTATTCTGGATATTTCGATGAAAGATGAAAGCGGGCTGTCACTGCTGCAAGATCTTCCTTCGGGTATTGCCTGTATTATGTTGAGTGTTCATGATTCTGCCACTATGGTGGAAAATGCCCTGAAGGCGGGGGCACGTAGTTATCTCAGTAAACGTTGTAGCCCGGATGAATTAGTTCAGGCAGTACGCACTACGGCAAATAATGGTTGTTATCTTACACCGGATATCGTGCTCAAATTGACCTCATCAAAAAGCAATCCGACTTCATTGGAACATCTGACTAAACGGGAACGACAAGTAGGAGAAATGTTAGCCCGTGGTATGGATGTCAAGGCGGTGGCGGCGGAATTGGGATTGAGCCATAAAACAGTGCATGTCCATCGCGCTAATGCGATGAGTAAGTTAGGGGTAACAAATAACGTTGGTTTAGCTAATTATTTTGCCACTAGTGATTTTTAATGCATCGATATCTGATTAACTCATTCTGCGGTTGGTTACTGTTTTCTTGTTGGTGGTTCTGTTTATGGGTAATCGCCTACTATTTTGTCAATGACTCAGAACTGGCTATCTTATTTTTTCCTTTTTCTTTGCGTCTCGGTATCGTACTGCATACTCCCAAACATTATTGGCCGACTGTTTATGGTGCAGAATGGGTGCTGACCGTTTGTTTGACGCTTTTAATGGGGCAACTGCAATGGCTTACAGTATTAACCGCCAGCATAGCCAGTCTCCCGGTTGTTTGGTTTGCCAGCCGTTATTATCTCGGTAGTCAATGGCAGCGATTCGCTGTCATGATCAGTGTGATTCTGGTAACTTCTCTCATTAATGTTGTGGCAATAAGTAATCATAGTCCTGCCTTGATTATTGCATTTTTGGTGAGCTTAACGGGTGGTGTCATGCTGATTCCTTTGTGTTATTTAGTGTGGCACTATTTGTTCCAAAATGTTTGGTTTCCTTTGACCGCCAATCTGGTATCACATCGGCTTCAGTTTCGCACAAGTCACATTACTCTGTGTATTTTATTGTTTATACTGAATATTTTTTTGCAGGTGGGTTTGCCGAATGAATTGCGCTACTTTGCTCCATTTTGTTTAGCCATCCTGATTATCTTTCTGGCTTTTCGTTACGGTTGGCAAGGTGCTGTACTCGGTACTTTACTGAACAGTATTGCATTGATTGCTGCGCGTAGTGGCGTTTCGAGTATGGAGATCACGGATCTGCTATTATCGCTCTTGGTGCAAACGTTAACGGGTATTATGTTGGGGATGGCAGTTCAGCGTCAGCGTGACCTTAATGTGCAGTTAAAGCGTCAACTGCATCGTAATCACAGCTTATCCCGTCAATTGGTAAAAGCAGAAGAATCGGTGAGGCGAGAAATTGCACGTGAATTGCATGATGAGATTGGTCAGAATATTACCGCTATTCGTACACAAGCTAATATTATCCAGCGTGTCGAAGTCGCACCAATTAGTTTTAACTGCGCCAAAACTATCGAATCATTATCTCTCAATGTTTATGATACGACTAAAGGACTGCTTAGTCGGTTGCGTCCTAAAATTCTTGATGATCTTGGCTTGAAAGAAGCCATTGAACAATTATTGCGGGATATGGAATTTGAATCCCATGACATATTAGTGGACATTCACTGGGAAGCGGATTCTGCTGTGGCAATTGAGCAACTGAGTGATACAACTCAAATCACATTATATCGTCTTTGTCAGGAAGCACTGAATAATGCCTTGAAATATTCTCAAGCCAATCATATTGAACTGCATTTTTCTGTCAGAGAAAAGATTAAGTTGCTGATCAGAGATAATGGTATTGGCTGTAAGGCCGAAGACCATATGAAAGGGTTTGGTTTACGTGGTATGCGGGAGCGTGTGCAAGCCCTTGGTGGAACGTTCTCAATTCATAGTGAAAAACGACAAGATGGTCTGGCACGTTCGGGGACAGATTTGTCAATCATTTTTCCTAAACTTTAAGATACAGTCATGACAGTTTTTTCTCAACCCAAGCCGGCCCATCAAAGTCATTTGTCTGATGGAGAAATTCGAGAGCAATACCGCTATTGGCGCTTGCATATCATGCTGAGCCTTTATATAGGTTATGCGCTGTTTTATTTTACCCGTAAAAGTTTTAACTATGCGATGCCTGCCATGATAACCGATCTCGGCCTTGATAAAGGCGAGATTGGCCTGATTGGCACGTTGTTTTACATCACATATGGTTGTTCCAAATTTCTTTCCGGCATTATCTCTGACCGTTCTAATCCGCGTTATTTCATGGGAATAGGGCTAATTGCCACAGGCATCATCAATATCTTCTTTGGCTTGTCCAGCTCTATTGTTATGTTTACCTTCCTTTGGGTATTAAATGCGTGGTTTCAGGGATGGGGATCACCGTCATGCGCTAAGCTGCTGACTAGTTGGTACTCCCGTTCAGAGCGAGGGTTCTGGTGGTCGTTATGGAATACTTCACATCATGTAGGCAGTGCATTGGTGGCATTGTTTGTCAGTTTTTTGACATTGCATTTTAGCTGGCGGGAAGGGTTTATTGTACCGGGTTGTTTGGGCATTTTAGCTGGCCTGTTTTTATGTTGGCGATTGCGTGATAAGCCCGCAACTATGGGATTGCCGAGCATCGGTCAGTTTCGTAACGATCGTTTGGAAAAGATGCAAGAAAGCCAGGGGCAGGGGTTAACCACCAGAGAAATACTGAAAACGTATGTTTTTCGCAATAAGTACATTTGGTTGCTTTCGTTCAGTTATGTGTTGGTATACATCGTTCGCACGGTTATTAATGATTGGGGAAACCTCTATTTGACGGAATATCACCATTATGATTTGGTGAGTGCAAATGCGGTGTTATCCCTGTTTGAAATCGGCGGATTTATAGGATCGCTGGTGGCAGGTTGGGGATCAGATAGAGTGTTTGGCGGTAATCGTGGGCCGATGAACCTGATATTTGCAATGGGTATTTTTTTGTCAGTGGCTGCTTTATGGCTGATGCCTGTGACGGGTCTGGTTTTTCAATCAATCGGTTTTTTTACCATTGGTTTTTTTGTCTTTGGCCCACAATTGTTGATTGGGATGGCTGCTGCTGAATGTTCACACAAAGATTCCGCAGGTGCTGCAACGGGTTTTGTGGGGTTTTTTGCTTATACAGGAGCCGCTCTTGCTGGCTACCCTTTTGCCGTCATCTTGGAGCATTACCATTGGACAGGGCTATTTATTACCATTTCTGTCTGCGCAGTAATGATAGGTTTATTATTACTCCCGTTCTTACAAGCTCAATTTCCCCGGCAAGTAGGGAAGGGAGAGTATAAAGCTAATTGACTGAAAGGCAGCATTAAAAAAGGGAATGCCTATTGCACCATTCTTCTCTGGTTATTTCCCAGAACTCACAATTATATGTTCCTGACACATATTGTTTTTTTTCAGTTCTTATTAATCTTTCTCCTTGTGCTAATGAGATATTTTTTGAGCGTTGATTCATACTGGCTTTTTGCGTTCTGAGAACAGATTGCCCCAATGTGTGAAACCAATAATCGGTAACTCTTTCACAGGCTTCGCGCATCAATCCCTGACCCTGATAGTCTAAAGACAGCCAGAAACCTCGGTTATTATCTTGCTTATCATATAATCCGATCACACCAATCAATTCATCAGGATGTTCTTTTATTCTAATAGACCATAGCCGGGCTTTTCCTGATTGCATTGCGGGCAGAGCGATTTTATTGACAAAATATTCAGCTCCGTCAGCAGGATAAGGCCATGGAACTGCGCTGCCATCTAAGTATTTGACGATATCCCAATGAGGGAATTTTTGCTGAATTTGAGGCGCATCATTATGTACTAATTTTTTTAATAGAAGCCGCTCTGTTTCTAGATCGTCAATTGCCATAATGCCTCCAATTGTAATGAAAATGTTGTAACTTGGTCTGCAAAGACATTAATTTTAGTGTCAAAAATAGTCAATTCAATTTTTCAATTCAGTAAAATAACGGGGTAAAATATAGAGGGTGAAAACATGGTATATAAAACTATGGTATAGTAGCTCCCCCTGAATTTTTCCTACCCATCGGAATGTTATGTCTTATCAATGTCCTTTATGCCACTTGCCATTACTGTTTTCTCATCATCAATGGCGCTGTGAAAATAACCACCAATTTGATTGTGCAAAAGAAGGGTACGTCAATTTGATGCCCGTTCAGCATAAGCGTTCAAAAGAACCGGGTGATAGTGTGGAGATGATGCAAGCAAGAAGGGCATTTTTGCATTCCGGGCATTATCGAGCATTGCAACAAAAAGCGATTGAGCTGCTTAATGAATATTTGCCGGAGGAAGCTGAAACGTTGCTGGATATCGGTTGTGGTGAAGGTTATTACACGGCTGCGGTACAAGAACAGTTAAGTCATCATCGTAACCTGACAATATATGGATTGGATGTGGCGAAGGTAGCGATTCGTTATGGCGCAAGACGTTATTCCAATGTTAATTTCTGCGTAGCATCCAGCCACCGATTGCCATTTGCAGATAGTGCAATGGATGGCATTTTACGGATTTATGCCCCTTGTAAAGCAACCGAATTAGCCCGCGTAGTGAAACCGCACGGTATTGTTTTGACGGTGACACCAGGCCCACGTCATTTGTATCAATTGAAAGAGTTGATTTATCAGGAAGTGCATTTGCATCCTGAAAACCATGAGCAATGGGAAGGCTTTGACTTAATTTCGACACAAACGCTGGCTTATCCAATGTCATTGGATGGTGAACAAGCCCATAATTTATTGCAGATGACCCCTTTTGCCTGGCGGGCATCAGAAGAAATTAAAACTAACTTGTTGTCGCAAGATAGCTTTAATTGTGAAGCAGATTTTACATTGAAAGTATATCGACGTACTTGATAGCAATAATCTTAAATTCGTCTTATTTCTCAGTTTACTGTTTTGTTGGATATGCTGTAACCTGAAATTTATTGGGGTTCGGGCGGAAAATCTGGAGTAAATAAATTTTTATTTACTCCAGAAAAGAGATTATTCAGAATACATAAATAATTGTAGATGCTCGAATAATATATTGAAGCCAATGCAAATTAATACTAATCCACCCATTAATTCAGCACGTTTACCCAATAGCGGGCCAATATAACGGCCTATTAACATTCCCAGCGTCGCCATAATCATGGTCATAAGCCCGATTGTCATGGCGGTATGTAGGATATCAACTTGCAAGAAGGCAAGGCCGACACCAATTGCCATGGCATCCAGACTGGTTGCAATAGCAGTGAGAACCAATGCCATTGAACTATGGCGTTGAGGTGTAGTTTTACGGGGGGCTTCAGGTTCATGTTTGAAGCTTTCAATAATCATTCGGCAGCCAAGAATGAACAGTAATGAAAAGGCGATCCAATGATCCCATTCCATAATATATTGGCTGGCATACAGGCCCAATCCCCAACCAATTAAAGGGGTGCAGGCTTCAACCAGGCCAAAGATAATACCAGTGCGGATAGCTTCACGAAAATGAGGGCGGTGCAGAGAGGCTCCTTTTCCGACTGCTGCGGCAAAAGCATCCATGGAAAGTGCTAGTGCGAGAATAAGTGTTGCATAGAGGTTCATCAAAATAGCCTCGGTTGGGTGATTCCATATACACACAACTTCACCCCCAACCAATGGCGTAGCTATGTGTCTATGGTCTTGCCAACCATTCAGAGCCTTCTTGCTTGGCTCTTTAGGCATTCGCACCACGTTTTATTTTAAACGAGTATGTTGATACGAATTTTCCAGAAACTGTCCGGAACAGGCTACTCCCCAATGACTGAATCGGACAATATCATATTCAGAATAAAAGGCAAAAAATTTCATTATATTTTTGATATAGGACTGATAATGGTTATCATTACCTTTTATGGGGTAAAAAATAAGACCAATAATGAGCTTTGGTCTTATTTAATCTATATGGATTTAAAGTAAGGGGAAGATTATTTGTTATTCACAAGGAATTGATAAATTTTTTCCAGATCATCTAATTTTGTGACAGAGATATATATTTTATTATGCTCTAACTCCATCATGAGAATACCATCTTCAGATAAATTCATTGCCTTAATACGTTCATAAGGAAAAAAGCGATAAGCATGATAGAAGCCTTGCTCTTTAAATATTAATTTCGGTGAGCGAATATAACCTAAATATAACGTTACTAAGATGATAAATGATAATAAATAGGTAGTGAATTGGCTGCCATGAGATGTGACGTTATTGTAAATAACAATTCCGATCAAAACGATGAAGATCAGGGCATCAATCCGCTGCTTTCTTTTTAGTGTTATATTTAACAGCGTCTTACCTTTGAGCTGATTGATAATAAATTCATCATAAATTGCAAAAGCGAGCATTAACACAATCAAAACTATCAAGATGATATCATTCAAGCTCATTTTTAATCCCTATTTTTCATTGCGGATGGAAGCCTTATCGTATTCTTGTTTTTGTAAGAATGGGGAGGTTTTACCTCCCCATATATTGTAATGGTACAAAAAAAGCAAATTTAGCCAAGGAAACCAAAGCGGAAACCGACGATACCCAGAACGAAAAAGCCCACGATTATCCACAGAGGATTGACTTTTTTCCGCAGTAACCACATACAGCCGAATGTCAGCAATAATGGCATCAGGCCAGGCATTAATTGATCCAGGATTGTTTGAACGGTAGTCACTTTTATTTCACCAGTGAGTGGATCAGGGACTTCTGAAACCACTAGCGGAATATTGACTTTCGTCCATTTATTGACCAAGGCTCCCATGACAAATAAGCCCAGAATTGACGCTCCTTCCGTCATTTTCTGCAAGAAGCCACCGCCCATATCTTTAACGATATCCAAGCCTTTCTTATAGCCATAAGCTATCCCGAAGTAATGGGTGAGCAAACGTACCAAATTAAACAGAAAGAAAAATAGAATAGGCCCCAACGGGCTGCCACTCATGGCAATACCGGCACCAAGGGCGGCGAATACTGGGCGTACAGTTCCCCAGAAAATTGGGTCACCTACACCAGCCAAAGGCCCCATCAAGCCAACCTTGATACCGTTGATCGCGCCGTCATCAATGTCGGCTCCGTTGGCACGCTGTTCTTCCATTGCCATGGTGACACCAAGAATAGGTGCTGCAACATAAGGGTGAGTATTAAAGAACTCCATATGTCGCTTTAAAGCTTGTTTCCTTTCTTCGGTATTCTCTGGGTACAGGCGACGAATGGCAGGTATCATTGAGAAGCAGAAACCAAGCGCTTGCATGCGTTCAAAGTTCCATGAACCCTGAAAGAGGTTAGAACGGAGGAAGACACCGCGGATATCGCTTTGCGTCAGTTTTTTCTGACCCATATTTTTTGTCTCTGACATATTGTTTATCCTCTTAATCTAATTCGTTATCAAGGTCGTTTGAGGTATTGCCAGCAGGAGCGGCTGCCTGTGATTGGTTGTATTTAGGGCTAAGCTGGATATACAGGATTGCCATAACGATACCAATGACACCTAATGCAACCAGGTTGAAATTAGTGAAAGCGGCAGTGACGAAACCAAGGTAGAAGAATGGCATCAGATAACCAGCACGCATCATGTTAATTACCATTGCATAACCAACCACCACAATCATGCCACCGGCGATATTCAGACCACTGGTAACGACTTGTGGGATGGAGTTCAGCATGTTCTGAACTTCAGAGGTTCCTACGGATATCGCAACAATCAGAGCAGGGATGGCAATGCGCATAGCCTGTAACATCAGGGCTGAAATATGAATGATGCTGATTGCACGAAGATTACCGTTTTCTGCCGCCTTATCTGCTGCGTGCTGGAAACCAACAGTCAGAGTACGAACGATAATGGTCAGAACCTGTCCTGCCGCAGCCAGCGGGATCGCCAGTGCGATACCGGCACCAACATCTTGCCCGCCTGCGATGACCAGAATGGTTGAAATGATGGAGGCTAAAGCTGCATCAGGGGCGACTGCCGCACCGATATTCATCCAGCCAAGCGCGATCATTTCCAGTGTACCGCCGATGATGATGCCGGTTTTCATATCGCCAAGCACTAAGCCGACTAATGTACAGGCAATTAATGGACGGTGAAATTGAAATTCATCAAGAATAGAACCCATGCCTGCGATACAGGCAACGATGAATATCAACACAAGTTGAACAACGGTAATTTCCATTGTTTTTCTCCTGTAACCAAATGTAATTTGGTAAGAATTTTGTTATTGAGTAATGGTTAATAAAATGACATCTGTTTTTGTTTTTAAACTTTTTTCAGCAGATCCATCATATTTAAACGGGTATCACTGGCGACCTTACGAGCTTCAAGTTCGATGCCATGAGAATTCAGTTTTCCAAAGGCTTCAATGTCAGTATTATCAACAGAAATCGCGTTGTTAATCTGGGTTTTTCCCTGACGGAAAGCCATACCACCAATATTTACGGATTCGAGAGTGACTCCTCCTTCTACAATGCGCAGGACATCTGTCGGGTTGGTGAATAGCAGCATGACGCGCTCACCCGCATATTTAGGGTTGTTGTAAACACGAACACACTTGGCAACATCCACGACGTGTGCACTGACGCCGGGAGGTGCGACTTGTTTCAACAGAGTAGAACGTACGGTATCTTGAGCGACTTCATCACTGACAACAATAATACGCTTGACGTTGGTTTCTTTCGTCCAACGGGTAGCAACCTGACCGTGAATAAGGCGATCGTCAATACGCGCGAGAGCTATCTTCATATGGCCGCCCGCAGTAGGCGCTGAAATTGATGTTACGGCAGGCGCTGCCTGTTTAACTGGTTCAGGTTTTGCGGGTTCTTCAGTTTGTTCGGTTTTTAGGGCCCGGATGCCTTCTTTCCCTGTTTCTAATGCAACAGCAACCAGTTCTTCCATTGAGGGACCGTCGTCACGGCACATGAAGGCTTCAACTAACATCGGGACATTTACGCCCGTGATTATTTCGTAGTTGTCTTTATCGACGGCAATACGATTTGCCGCATTGAATGGGCTACCACCCCAAGTATCGACAAAAAACAAAACCCCTTGTTCTGTATCGAGCGATTCCAGTTTTTTGTTGTACTTATCGAATAATGTATCAGCATTTTCACCGGGTACGAAGTCGATATAAGAAACGTTCTCCTGTTCTCCAATCAACATCTCTGCAGTATGAAGCAGTTGTTCTGCTGCAGCCCCATGTGTGCCAATCATAATGGCTATACTCACTTGTTTTCCCCTTTCTGTAACAATTGAACTCAGGCCTACTGTAAGTTCACACTCAATATTTCTAATGTAGCTAATCAACTATCAATAAACATGATAGTTGTAAACATAAAACCTTATCGAGAATCTATCTCAATATTTCATTTCTTACGGTTTTATATTTCGTTACATAAGAAAATATGTCGCTAGATTATCATTTGAAACCTTCGAGAAAATTGCTATCAGTCAGAAAAATTAAGATAGGCTGTTTTGATAGTTCAATACGAGATTTTATATCTTTTTATTTTAAATATTAGATTTTTATTTTGGTTTATGGTGTGTTTTAAAGTGTTTTTAACTGTTTCCGGTAACATTTTATTAATCTTTACATAAAAAGTTCGTGATGTTTTTACGGTAAAATAGAAAATAATGTGCTTTGGTGATCCGTTTCAGCCAAAAAATATCACTACCAAATGGTAGGGGTATTGTTTCAACTAGAATTTGGTATATCAATAATTGTTGGGAACTGCCCGTCGAAAATTGGCAGTAAAAATACAGATGATCGCAAAATCGTTGGTGAAAGGATTCACTGGAACACATCTGTGGAGATAAAGGCCATATCTTGCAGGCTCTGTATGATAAATTGGCTGCGAGAGGATTTTATATCTCTGGTGTAATTTTCACTGCTTTCTTAGAAAAATAATGGTGAGTTAATACATTAAGCTGAGCCTTTTCAGAATAAAATTCCTGAGTCTACTTATTTCTCTTCAATTTCCTGCTGATGGTTGATGGATTTAAATTAAGTGATTCAGCAATGGCTTATTATAAAAATCCTTCTTTTTTAAAATTTAAAATCTGGTATCTTTCTGTTTCAGTCAGTTGTTTATAGATCATGGAACATTTTCCTTTGGTGGGAAAGGTGCCTGCTATAGCGACTGATTGCCCTTCTGAAAAATTGCACTTATTAATCAGAACTGCCAATTATAAATTATTTTCTGTTGTTCATTACTAAGGCACGCTAATAAATGACGCGATGCATGCAAATTAACAAACATTGTTCCGAGGAAAGTGGAATTATTGTGCTAAGGAAAATGTAATGAATAAAATTAAAACGCCCTAATCATGATGTGAATAGTTATGAACAGATTACAAGTTGTACCTCTTACTCAGTATCAAAAAGAAATATACTATGAAACTCAACGTAATCCAGAAAGCGGTCAGTTCACTATATCCATAGCGAGGATATTAAAAGAAAATATTAACTTTGGAAAACTTCTTAATTCAGTTAATGATTTTATTAATCAAGATGTTGCATGCCAATTGCGTATCGTTGAACAAGCAGAAGTGTTGGGTCAGCAAATACAAGATGTGGCAGTTAATCAAGTGGAAGTCATTGATGCTAAAAATGAAGACATTACTGTGCTCTTCAGTAAATGGTCAGAACGAGTTTTTAATCTGAATGACAAATCGCTCGTTGAGATTGCTCTGTTACGAAATCTACAAAATGACGGCACTGCTATTTTTATTCGTGTTCACCATATTATTTGTGATGGCTGGGGAATAAACCAATTAGCAGAAAAAATTCTACATTTCTACCAAAACAATGATCTTAATCAAGGAATGTTGTATAGCAATTATGAGAGGTATATTTCAGCAGTAATTGAACAAGAAATAACTTTGTCACAGCCGGAAATAGAACAACAAATAACTGAGCTGGCTGAATTTACACAATGCAATGAGCCTGTTTTTTTTAATCGTGGAAAGAAAAGTAATCTTTCTCGCTTCATGCGTCATCGATATATATTGGATAAGTCTGAGGTTGCAAAAGCGATATCTCAAGGAATTAATCCCTACCAAGTCATTATGTCTGCGGTAGCTATTTTATTGTCACGGTTACATAACAGTACCGAGATAACAATAGGCGTTCCTTTACTCAACCGTCGCAATAATCAACTTGATATGGCTGGCCATTGGGCTAATACGCTGCCACTTGCTATTGCGGTAGAAGAAGATGATACCCTTATTGATCTAGCGGCTCGTATTAAAACAGACACCACAAAACTGAAAAAGTTTGAGCATATTCCTCTCGGGCGTTTGCTTAAGTCTATGGGGACAACAAAACGTCGGTGTTTCGATGTCACTGTATCTTATAACCGCTTTCCCACTGTAGATGCTTCCTGTTATACCTATAAAAGTGAAGGTAACTATGCGCCGGCTCATGAAGATGATGCAATAGCGATCTATATCTGTACCGATGGGAATGATAATGACGTCACTATTGACATCGTCGGAGCTGTCGATATTTTCGATGAAAATTATACATTTGAAACCCTTACCGCTTCCTTAGAGCGTATTATCGAACAGTTTATTGCATCACCAACACAAACTGTCTCGGAAGTGAATCTCTCTTCGGCGGAAGAAATGGCTCAACTGGCTCTTTTTGAGCAAGGGCCCATTGCCGAATTCTCAAAGCAAGAGACTTTATCAACGTTATTTGATACTCAGGCTTCATTACACGGAAAAGCAGTCGCTATCGCAAATTCTGGTGAGCAACCCACGCTGACTTATGCTCAGTTCCAGACCCGCATAGACAATATGGTCACGGTGTTACTGAAAGAGAACGTGCGGAAAGGAGACATCGTTGCAATCTTAATGGATCGTAGTACGGATATGCTTACAGCTATTTTTGCTGTATTAAAAGCAGGCGCGGCTTATCTGCCTATCGATCCCAATTATCCGCAGGAACGGATTGATTATATGCTGAATGATAGTGGTGTCGAAGTCATCATAGCCGACAAAGCTAATCAGTCTTTAATCGCTAAATCTTATATTGTCATTGATGGTAATAACATTTCCGCTCAAGAAAATGTAAAACAGCCCAATTTATCTACAGCCGATTCTCTGGCATATATGATTTATACATCAGGCTCCACCGGGCAACCTAAAGGAGTTATGATCGATCATTATTCAGCGGTGAATCGGATTGAGTGGATGCAGGAACGTTATCCACTGGATAATACCGATGTGATACTACAAAAAACACCGATTTCATTCGATGTATCCGTTTGGGAATTATTTTGGTGGTCTATTTCTGGAGCCGCTGTCCATTTATTGCCGCCCGGTGCTCACAAAGATCCATTGGAAATAATAAAAGCAATCAGTCTACATAATGTGACTACATTGCACTTTGTTCCCTCTATGCTCCAGCCTTTCTTAGATATTTTAGAGGCTGAACCTGAATTAGTGGATAAATTAACCAGTCTGCGCCGTGTGTTCACCAGCGGTGAAGCACTTCCTCCTGCACGGGTTAATCAGTTCCGTAAAATCTTTTCCACCTTTGGTTTAAATGCACCGGCTTTGATCAATCTGTATGGTCCAACAGAGGCCACCGTGGATGTATCGTATTTCGAGTTTCTTCCTGAAAATAACGCTGTTATCGACCGCGTCCCCATTGGTTTTCCGATCAACAATATTTCACTGAGGGTTATGTCTCAGCATGACACCCGACAATCAATCGGCATTGCAGGTGAACTACAGATCAGCGGTATCGGGTTGGCCCGTGGTTATCACAATAAGCCAGAATTAACTGATGAGAAATTCATTCGGGATGGAGAGCAGCGCTGGTATCGCACAGGCGATTTAGCAAGGTGGTTATCTGACGGCAGCATCGAATATTTGGGCAGAATTGATAATCAGGTGAAGATCAGAGGTAACCGCATTGAATTGGGGGAAGTGCAGAACACGCTCGAACGCATTCCCGGAATTACTCAGGCTGAAGTTTTACCACAAAAGAATAATGATGGTGATGCTTACCTTTGTGCCTATTATGTTACCAATAACCAGAGTCTTACTTCTGAGAAACTACGTGAAACTTTACTGGAATTTTTACCCGACTTCATGGTTCCACTGAAATTTTTTCAGGTTCCTTCTATTCCTCTTACCCCAAACGGTAAAGTTGACCGTAGCGCCCTTAGTGCATTGGTGAAAACAGAAGTTTCGGGTCGCTATGATGATGCTCAGACTGAAACTGAATATCAATTGGCAGAAATTTGGAAACGGGTATTAAAAATTGAACAACTCAGTGTGCAGGATAATTTTTACACATTAGGAGGTGATTCTATCTTAATGTTGAAAGTTCGCTCTGAAGCTGAAAAAGCGGGAATGAATGTGACTCTTTCTCAGTTGTCACAACATTTGACGATAGCCGGATTGAGCCAACAAATTGACATCGGTCATAAAGCTCAAAGAATCACTGAGTTACCTCCTTTTGCATTGGTCAAAGAAAAAGAGCGTGCGAAACTTTCTCAATATGCTGATGCATTCCCTGCAACCCAACTCCAACTCGGTCTGATATATCATAGTCAGCAGAGCAAAAGTTCAGGCACGTATAAGGATGTTTTCCGCTATACGCTGAAAGGAGAGTGGAAACCTGAAATCTTCCGTAAGAGTGCAGCGGCGACTATCCAACGTCATCCTGCTCTTCGTTCACACTTTAATCTGGCTGATTTCAGCGAGCCGCTACAAGTCATTAATCACAGTATCGATCTTGACCATGCAGTAGGGATTAAAGATGTTAGCTCATTGCCATTGATTGAGTCTGAACAACTGATTAAAGAGTACATGAAAAAAAGAAGTCGTCAGGACTACCATTTTGATTGTGCGCCTTTGTATCACATCTGTTTGTTCAGAACCGCAGATACTATAGAGATGGTATTTAGTTTCCATCATGCCATTCTGGATGGTGGTAGTGTGGCAAATTTGGTACGTGAATTATTCTTTCGTTACCTGAATGACGGTATGTATTTTCCTGAAACGGATGTACTTCCGTCACCTGCGTTATACATACAGGATGAGCTTCACGCATTACAGGATCAGGAACACAGCGTGTTCTGGAAAGAAATGTTTAATGGACTTCCCCGAACGCAATTCCCCGGATACCGATTGTACGAAAGTTTGCCAAAAAATCAGATTTTCACAAAAAAGGCCGTCATTCCAGAAGAAATTGAAACGAAGCTGAAAACTCTGGTACAGCAAGAAAATGTTTCCATTAAATCGGTTTTCTTTGCTGCACATTGTTTAACTGTGGCTATGTTTACGAATCAGGATGAGATCGCGACTGGATTGGTTACCCATGGCAGGCCTGATGCACAGAACTCAGAGCAAACGCTGGGCTTGTTTCTTAATACATTACCTGTGCGTTTCTCTCTGGCTGACAAAACATGGAAAGAGTGTATTCATTCTGTATTCAGTGCTGAACAGCGCCATGCGCCATACCGTAAATATCCACTTAATGCTATCCAGCAGGTGGCCGGTGAGGGGGCAAGAATTAGTTCCGCATTCAATTACATTCACTTCCACGTATTATCTGAAATATTTAGTGGTCCTGATCTGTCTCTCATCGCATTCGATCCGTGGGAAGAAACTAACTTTGAAGTATTACTCAATGTCATGACTGATTTCATCACAGGTCAAAATTATCTACGATGCGATTTTGATGGCAATGTTTTCTCACAAGTGCAGGCTGATACTTACATGAACACCTATATGACCATATTGAACAGAATGGTCAGTAGTGGTGATCAACGCGCAACCCTGAGCCAGCCGCTCACATCAAGAAGCAAGGAAAGACCATCTCAGGAATTCATATCAACGCTGGCTATGATTGTGAAAAATGTACAGGAGCAACCTGATGCAATAGCGATTCGTTATCATGGCCTGCAATGGAGTTATGAAGAACTATGGTCAGAGTCTGGGAAAATTGCTTCCGCGCTGATTTCCGAGGGAGTTATTCAGAATACCCCTGTCGCTATTGCTCTTGAGCGTTCTCCCACACTTGTTGCATCACTGATTGGTGTGATGAGATCGGGGGGAGCCTGTTTACCATTGGATCTGAATTATCCGGCTCAGCGTATTGCAGCGATGGTGGAACAGGCTCAGCCGATACTGGCTATTGTTGATAGTGAATCCGATAAATTACTCAACGTAGTGACAATCCCGACAATGAGAGTGGACACGTTGATAAACGGAAATATACCTGTACCAGATAGAGAAATACTCCCTGAGCAGTTGGCTTATTTACTGTTTACATCAGGTTCAACGGGTAAGCCTAAAGGCGTGGCAATGCCGCATCGTAGCCTGTCGAATTTGGTTACCTGGCAGAATGAAACTCATACTGGTAAGAATATTCGTTCTACCTTGCAGTATGCGCCTCTGAGTTTTGACGTTTCATTTCAGGAAATTTTCTCTACATTGACTTCTGGTGGAGAATTACACCTTATTAGCGAAGATGAACGACGTGATCCTTTACAGTTACTGCGTATTATTGAAACTTACCGAATAGAGAGAATCTACCTGCCTTATGTTGCACTTCAGCAATTAGCCGAAACAGCAGTCGCATTGGGCAATTACCCGAAAAATCTGAAAGCGGTCATTTCATCAGGTGAGCAACTCCGGGTTACTGAAGATATTCGTCTGTTTATTGGACAAATAAATAACGGTATCCTTGAGAATCAGTATGGACCCACAGAAACTCATGTCATCAGCGCATTTACTATGCAAGGTGATCCAAACGCTTTCCCTGCGCTTCCACCTATTGGTAAAAGTATCAACAATTCAGATATCGTGCTCCTGAACAGTCAATTACAAGAAGTTGCTTCTGGTGAACAAGGTGAAATTTATGCTCGCGGTTTACCTGTAGCACTGGGTTATTACCGTCAGCCAGAATTAACCACAGAGCGCTTTATTATGCTCAAAGACGGTGATGAGCCACTGTATCGTACAGGTGATTTGGGCGTGAGGCTTAAGGATGGCAATATTCTCTGTTTAGGCCGCAAGGATACACAGGTTAAAGTCCGTGGTTATCGCATTGAACTGGCAGAAATAGAATTAGCTATATCGAGTACGCCAGGTGCTGATGAAATACTGAAAGACGTTGCGGTAGTCGTTCAACAGCACGGTGAAAGTGATGGTTTTCTGGTTGCATTCCTGATCGGGGAAAAGAACGAAGTATTTACTGTGCGTGTACAGCAACATTTGGCTGAAACTCTGCCTAAACATATGCTCCCTTCTCAAATAGAGTGGTTGGGATCACTGCCTAAAACCCCGAGTGGGAAACGTGACGATGTGGCGTTACGCAGTATGCGGATCGTGCATGGGTATAATGCTGTAGAGGATATTGCTCCGCGAGATAACTATGAACAAGTATTGTGTGATCTGGCTGCGGACTTGCTGAAAATACCCGGCTTATCTGTTCATCAAAATTTGTTTGATATCGGTGGTACTTCATTGACAGCCATGAGAATGGTCGTTTTGGTAGAAAAATATTTCAGTATCAGCATTCCTTTGTCTCTTTTCGTTAGTAACCCGACTGTCGCACAGTTAGCTACACATGTCAGAGAAAAAGGGGGATATCCCAAATTCAGTCCTCTTGTCCCCATGCGTACTACGGGTCATAAACGGCCATTGTTTTTTGTCCATCCAATGGGGGGAAATGTCTTGTCCTATTTACGCTTAGTAAAACATTTCCCCGAGGATCAACCTTTCTATGCCTTGCAGGCTCACGGAGTAGATGCGGGGTCTATGCCATTGACCAGTGTGCAGGAACAGGCGGCAAATTATTTGGAAGCTATACGCCAAATCCAGCCATATGGCCCATATTCAATCGGCGGTTGGTCTTATGGCGGATTTGTCGCATTTGAGATGGCGCGCCAGTTGAAAGAGCATGGGGAAGAAGTGGCCGATCTTTTCGTCTTAGATACGGTGGCACTTAACACGAATTCTCAGGGAAAAGTGAATGAGGAAGCGCTATTACGATGGTTTTTCTGGGAATTACTGTGGGTTAATGAAGGGGCGACTCTCCCTGAGCAGGTTGTGCCGGAGCAGATGACTTCTTTGCAGGAACGATTCGAATATATTACGGAGCATGCCATTGCCACAGGCGCAATTCCACAAGGCAGTTCCCGTGCTGTCGTACAAAGGTTATTTGATGTGTATAAGACCAATTGGAAAGCCGCTGCGGATTATGCTGCTTACACGGCCGATATCAATATGACTTTATTACATGCAACGCGCCCATTACCTGAAGTATTACGCTCCATGCATGATGCGATAAGAAGTGAGTATCGCGATCCTAAAAATGGCTGGGAGGGTAAAACAGCGGGTCATATCAATGTCATTGATGTACCCGGTGATCATTTAGAGATTATGGAAGAGCCGTATGTGGCAGAAGTTGCACAAGTGATCCTTCGAGAAATGAGTGAATTCTCTAAAGAACAAGTATTGCTAGTTTCGGAGAAAGTATGAATCGTCCATTAAAAGTGATTATAGTTGGAGCCGGTATTGGCGGGTTAACTGCTGCTATCGTATTACGGCAGATTGGCCATTGTGTTGAAGTTTATGAACAAGCTCCTACTTTACGTACCGCAGGCTCAGGTTTATCTGTGATGTCCAATGCGGTTGCTGCCTTATCCTCAATTGGTGTTAATCTGAAGTTGGAGCACTTTGGTGCGCCAATTAAACGTTTTGAAATCAGGAACGTTAAAGGTCGTTTGATACGTAGCTTACCAATACCTGAAATCTCGTCATCTAACGGATTCGATAGTGTTTGTATATCACGTAAGGCATTGCATGAAGCTCTGCTACAGCAGCTTGATAAGAATATTATCCATGTCGGCGCTAAGGTCACCACGATCACGGAAAGGGATGATGGCATTTCTGTCCGTTTTGCTGATGGCAGAGAAACAGATGGAGATTTGCTCATTGGTGCTGATGGGATCTACTCTTTTGTCCGGGACTATATTCAAGGGAACAAACCCGTCCGCCCAGCCGATTATATTTGTTGGTTAGCTGTTACTCGCTATCAACATCCGCAGATCACACCGGGTTACGTTGGTCATTATTGGGGGGCAGGGAAACGAATCGGTTTGGTCGATGTAGGTGACGGTGAAGTCTATTGGTGGGGGACTGCGAATATGTGTACTGAACAGGCCCGTAACTGGCAAGGAAATAATAAAGATATCCTTGCGTATTATCAGGGATGGCCGGCTATTATTTCTGATATTATCCTGCAAACGCCATCCGAAGATATCATTGCTGTCCCTGCACAGGATAGACCTTTTTCACCTCTCTGGGGAAAAGGAAGGATCACTCTTTTGGGAGATGCGGCGCATCCTATGCTGACAAGCCTTGGTCAAGGTGCGGGTATGGCTATCGAAGATGCTGCGGTTTTGGGGCATGCACTTAAGCAGCAGTCAGATCCAATTTCTGCTCTGCGCCAATACGAAAAAATTCGTCTTCCAAGGGCGGAAATGTTAGTGAATGCATCAAAAATGCTGAGTGACTCTGAACAGGATGATCGTTTCTTTCATTGTCTGAAGAGGGATTTGTCCTTACGGTTTGTACCAACGGCAAAACTCATGGAGAATTTCGAAAAATCATTACGTTTTTCTACCGGAGACTTTGATTTCGATGCCGTCGCCGCCGGGTAGTAGCTCGTAAAATCAGAACACTTTATATAACCTCATCCCGCCGTTTCAGTATTCCGGCAGGGCTGAGGTTAATGGATAGTGAAAAACAGATAACAATATCACTTATTCCAGAAGGAATAAGTGATGTTTGATATTAATCACACTGAACTTTTATCGCCAAACCACCACGTGAAGTTTCACGATATTTCGCGTTCATATCTTTACCTGTTTCATACATGGTCTCAATAACCTTATCGAGCGAAACACGGGGTTCGCTGGTACGGCGAAGTGCCATGCGAGCGGCGTTAATCGCTTTGACTGAAGCAATTGCATTACGCTCAATACATGGAACCTGCACTTGTCCTGCAACTGGGTCACAAGTCAGGCCGAGGTTATGTTCCATGCCAATTTCTGCGGCAATGCACACTTGCTCAGGGCTTGCACCAAGTAATTCAGCAATACCGGCAGCCGCCATTGAACAGGCAACACCGACTTCTCCCTGACAGCCGACTTCAGCGCCAGAAATAGAAGCATTCATTTTATACAAAATGCCGATTGCACCAGAGGCCAGGAAATAACGGGTGTACAGTTCCGGTGTTACTGGTTCAATGCAGTGATTGTAATAGGCCAGGACGGCTGGCACGATACCACATGCGCCATTGGTTGGTGCGGTAACGACACGACCACCCGCAGCATTTTCTTCATTGACGGCCAATGCAAACATGTTGATTAAGTCAACAACATTCATCGGGTCATTGGATAAATTGGTAGATGATGTCAGCATACGGTGCAATGCGGCTGCACGACGAGGAACACGTAATGGGCCGGGTAATACCCCTTCTGTGTTCAGGCCGCGATCGATACAGGCTTGCATGGTTGCCCATATGTCTGCGAAATACTCAGCAATTTCTTCTTTGCTGTGTAAATCTAATTCGTTTTTCATCATCAAGCCAGAAACAGACAAACCTGTTTTGTTGCAGTTCATCAGAAGTTCTGCTGCTGAACTGTATGGGTAAGAAACAGGCTTAGTATCTTGAGATGGCTTGCCGAAATGTTCTTCATCAACAATAAAACCACCACCGATAGAGTAGTAGGTTTTGCTGTAGACTTCTTCATCACCAGCGAATGCATGAATTTGCATGCCGTTTTCGTGCAGTGACAGATTATCGCTACGGAAGTTCATACCGCCATCGCGAGGAAAATCGACTTCATGTAAACCATTTGCCAGTGGCAAACGTTGAGTTTGCTCAACATCACGTATAAAACCCGGAATTGAATCAATATCAACAGTTGCTGGCATATTACCTGCCAATCCCATGATGATAGCGATATCCGTATGGTGACCTTTCCCGGTTAATGAAAGTGAGCCGTATACATCAACAGCTACACGCGTGATAGAGGACATTATCCCCTGGTTTACAAGATCATCGACAAATTGTTTGCCTGCTTTCATAGGACCAACAGTATGAGAGCTGGATGGGCCAATACCCACCTTAAACATGTCGAAAACGCTAATCACGCCAGACTCCTTTAAGAAGAAAGAGATATAGTTATTTATATTAAAGCGCGCTACTTTACTGTTATTTAGTAGTGTTGATAAAGGAGTTTACAGTTTTTTTTTAATTATAATAGCAATTGATATGATTATGGATAAGTAATGCACAGTTTTATGGCATTTTATGTTCTATTCAGAATGATTTTTGAACTTGTTGTGCAAGCCGATAAATAATCGCTGCGGTTAATCCCCAAATCATTTGCTCTTGATGCCAATAAAAGTAGACGCGGTGGTGGTGATTGCGGCGTTTTATGTCCAGATACCGGTAGTGAGACAGGGAAAGTGCATCAAACAGCGGAATCTCAAAAATTTTTGCCACCTCTGCTGGATTTGTCCGGAAAGAAACCGGAGTGGAGATTAGCCCGATGACCGGAGTAACACAATAACCCCCGCTGCTGTCCAAAGGGGCCAATTGCCCCAGGATCTGTACCTTATCTTGCGGAAGGTTGACTTCTTCTTCAGCTTCCCGCAAAGCGGTGGCAATAATTGAATGATCTTCAGGGTCAGCAGCTCCGCCTGGAAAAGCAATTTGGCCCGCATGAGAACGAAGATTCAGGGAGCGTTGAGTCAATAAAAGCGTTGGTTCTGGCTTACATATAATCGGAAGTAATACCGCAGCATTCCGTTGATTACCCGCTAAATGCGGAGATTGGGAAGGAAGTTGCAATTGAAACCGATGAATGAAGTCAGAAAGCGATGTCATGGTATGTGAAGCTCTCCTAATTGAGGTAAAATTCGTCCTAGTTTATCAAATGTTTCCTGATATTCTTTTTCAGCAATGCTATCTGCGACGATACCACCTCCAGCCCAACAGTAAATTTTTCCTTTTTCTGTCAGTAAAGTTCGAATGGTGATATTGCTGTCCATTGTACCGCAGAAACTAATATAGCCGACAGCCCCGCAATATCCATGCCTACGGTGTGGTTCCAGTTCTTCAATGATTTCCATTGCGCGGATTTTGGGCGCTCCGGTAATAGAACCACCCGGAAAACAGGCACGAAGTAAATCGGTAGCATGATATTCATCAGGTAACATTGCTGTAATAGTACTGACCAGATGGTGTACGGCCGGAAAAGGCTCGACAACAAATAATTCAGGAACTTTGACCGAACCGGGGCGGGCAACCCGCCCGATGTCATTTCTCAATAGATCTACAATCATCAGGTTTTCAGCGCGATCTTTTCGTGAATTCGCTAATTTTTCAGCCTGTAATTGATCTTCTGCGGGGTCTTGCAATCGTGGTAATGTTCCTTTGATTGGACGAGTCTGGATTTGCTTATCTTCCAGTAAAATAAAACGTTCAGGTGAAACGCTGATAATGCAGTGTTCAGGTAAGCGGATAAAGGCAGAAAAGGGCGCTCGATTACTTTCATTAAGCTGAATGAATGCCTGCCATTCATCTCCCTGATAATCAGCGTGGAAACGCTGTGATAAATTGACCTGATAGCAATCACCATCCCGCAGATAACGATGGATATGGGCGATTTTTTCGTGATATTGCTGCGCTGTCATATTGGCGTGCCAATGACTTGTCAGGGAGAAAGGGTTGCCCTTTTTTTCCCTCTGTGATTCTAACCATGCCAAACGTTTATCGATATCGTGATAACTCAGTAAAGTAGCCTTTTGTTGCTGGTGGTCGATAATTAACGCCCAATCATAGATGCCAATAGCCATATCAGGAAAATCCAGTTCATTGGCAGCGATTGTTGGCAACTTTTCAATTCGTCGTCCAAGATCGTATCCCCAGAGTCCTAATGCTCCTCCCTGAAAAGGTAAGTCAGGATCAAATTGGGGGGTGATATGACAGGCATGAAGGGATTTTTTTAACAAAAAGAAAGGATCTTCCTGAGAAAAGGATGTTTCGCCATCATGATTTATTTCTGTAGATTCTCCATGAGTAACAAATGTTGTTACTGGCTCGGCGACTAAAATATCAAATCGATTATGTGGATGTTCGGCGGCTCCTGAATGTAACAACATTGACCAGGGAGATGCAGAAACAGGGGCAAAATAGTGGGTAGCGAGATCGGGAGAATAAGGTAATTGTCGTTTTTGTAGTGCAATTTTCATGATGGAATCAGTGTTGGCGGTTGGCAATTCACGATAAATAACATATTAACACGCGGAGATTATCACAGAATCTCACTCCTGACTTGAGATAAAAAAGATTATAATCTTCGGTTGCCATTAATTGTTATGTCAGGTTTGAGGTTATAACTATGTTTTCAGGTATGCCAGCGTTATCTCACGAAGAACAGCAAGTTGCTGTAGAAAGGATCCATCAGCTCATTTCAGAAGGGATGGGAAGTGGAGAAGCTATTGCTATCGTTGCTCAGGAATTGCGCGAAAAACATCAGAATAATGAACAGATCCATGTTCTGTTTGAGGATGATGAAAAATAGTCGCAACGTATTTTTAACAAAAATCACATAATTACTTTCTGCTACATGTTAATTTATCGCAACTTTTAATCCATATTATTTGGATGGTAATAGGAGGTAATATGAAGACAAGTCAGTTTATTCAGCGAATTGGGTTATTGAGTGCAGGGGTGCTGCTTTCTGTGTCATTTACGGCGACAGCCGCTGAGAATAATCGTGTAGCCAAGTTTATTTCTTGTAAAAACTTAACTAATGATCAAGTTGCAGCGCAGGTTAAGCAGGATTTTTTACAAAACCGCATTAATCGCTGGAGTGAGGACAGAAAACAACTCGGAACTTCAAAACCAATTGCATGGGTAAATGTCAACGATATTACTGGTGATGAAAACGCATTGCAGGTTCCACTTATTGTACGTGGTTCAAAAAAAGATAAAAGTTACAATGTCACAATTGATTGCCAAAAAGAAACTATTAATTATAGTGAAGTAAAGTAATTAAATAGTTTGTCATGCTATCTTTGAATATGGACGGGATACCGGAAAGTATCCCGTTTTGTTGAACAGAGAGAGGGCCTTATGACGGAACAACGGAAATTCTATCCCGCTTATGATGCGTATCAAACAGGGTATTTAGATACTGGGGATGGGCACCAAATTTATTGGGAATTGTGTGGTAATCCGAAAGGTAAGCCTGCGGTATTTATCCACGGCGGACCTGGAGGCGGTATTGCAAGCTATCATCGTCAGTTATTCGATCCTGAGCATTATCATATTATGCTGTTTGATCAGCGTGGTTGTGGCCGTTCCAAACCTCATGCCAGCCTGGAGAATAATACAACGTGGCATTTGATTGATGATATTGAACGGTTGCGTAATTTGATGGGAGTTGAGAAGTGGTTGGTTTTTGGTGGTTCGTGGGGCTCAACGTTGTCTTTGGCCTATGCTGAAAAACACCCGGATCAGGTATCTGAATTGATATTGAGGGGAATTTTCCTGCTTCGTCCTCAAGAATTGAGTTGGTATTATCAGGAAGGTGCTTCTCGTTTTTTCCCTGAAAAATGGGAACGTATGTTATCTATCTTATCTGAAGAAGAGCGTGGAGATGTGATTGCCGCTTATAACAAACGGCTGACGAGCGCTGATCTGCAAGTACAGTTGGAAGCGGCGCGTTTATGGAGTCTTTGGGAAGGAGAAACTGTGACGTTGCTGCCTTCTGAGCATTCAGATTCATTTGCGGAAGATGAATTTGCTTTGGCATTTGCACGCATTGAAAATCATTACTTCATCAATAACGGCTTTATGGATGAAACCCAGCAGCTATTGGATCATATTGATGCGATCAGGCATATTCCGGCCGTCATTATACATGGACGCTATGATATGGCATGTCAGATTCAGAATGCATGGGATCTGGCAAAAGCGTGGCCGGAAGCGGAACTGTGTATTGTGGAAGGTGCTGGTCACTCTTTTGATGAACCCGGCATTTTACACCAGTTAATCAAGGCAACTGATAAATTTGCCGGAAAATAGCCGAGATAACCACCCATTCAGTGGTGGTTACCTTTTTTTACCGTCCTCTTTAACGACTTTTGGGTTCGTAAGGCAAGCGTGACAGAAACCTTGATTGCTGGCGGTAGTGATGCAAACGCTGCTGGAAATATTCTCGCAGATGGGATGGCTGTGATTGCTCGACAGTATCGGGAATAACAGGCATGTTATAGCGCTCTTTAAAAGCAACTCCGGATGCTGCTAAATCAACATTGACTTTATCCATCTCGTCTTTAGATAATCTGGCTAAGTTGTACTCCATTATGGCCTCTCTGAAAATTTATCTCTTAGGAAGAAAATTAATCGACTCTTTTTGGTTTATCAAGTGGTTTAAAGGGTTCAAAAAAACATCAAATAAATATAAACAATACCAATTCTCATTATTATTAAAGTTTTTATTTTAAGTAAAAGGATTAAATTAAATAAAATTGATTCTTGTTTCCTTATATTTAATGAGATTTATTCTTGTTATTTATTTAAAATAAAATACCAATTATCAATGAGTTATGTATTTTTATTTTATTTTTGTTTTATGTGTTTTTAATTGGCATAATACGCCCAGTTTAATAAATCATTAGAAGGATTGGCTGATGTTAAAACAAGAAATGATCAAGAAATTAAATGAGCAGTTAAATCTGGAGTTTTACTCTGCGAATTTATATCTGCAAATGAGTGCATGGTGCAGCGACAAAGGATATGAAG